>JALSRW010000451.1 GCA_026984595.1 Alphaproteobacteria bacterium | reverse complement strand
CCAGCAGGACGGGCTCCTGCACGAGGTGGAGGACGGCACCGTCACCCTGATCGGTGCCACCACCGAAAACCCCTCCTTCGCCCTCAACCCCGCACTGGTGTCGCGCTGCCATGTGCTGATCCTCGAGCGCTTGTCCGAGGAGGCCCTGACCACTCTCCTGGAGCGGGCGGAAACGGCCATCGGCCATCGCCTGCCGCTCACCGAGGAGGCCCGCAGGCGCCTGGTGGATCTTGCCGACGGCGACGGCCGCTATCTCCTGAACATGGTCGAGAGCCTGGCCGATCTGCCGCCCGATCGGGAGATCGACGTGGCCGGGCTGGCCGCGCTTCTGCAGAAGCGGATGCCGATCTACGATCGCGCCTACGAGGCCCATTTCAACCTCGTCAGCGCGCTCCACAAATCGGTGCGGGGATCGGATCCCGATGCCGCCCTCTACTGGCTTTGCCGGATGCTCGATGGCGGCGAGGATCCGCGCTACCTGGCCCGGCGCCTGATCCGCATCGCCTACGAGGATGTCGGTCTCGCCGATCCCGATGCGGCATTGCACGCCATCGCCGCCGCCGAGACCTACGAGCGGCTGGGCTCGCCCGAGGGCGATCTCGCGCTGGTGCAGGCGACGATATATCTGGCCCTTGCCCCCAAATCCAACGCCGCCTATCTGGCCCACAAGGCGGCGATGCGGGCGGCCCGCGAACATGGCTCGCTGATGCCGCCGCCACAGATTCTCAATGCCCCCACCCGGCTGATGAAGAAGCTCGGCTATGGCGAGGGCTACATCTACGACCATGACGCCCCGGACCGCTTTTCCGGCCAGAACTACTTCCCCGAGGGCATGGCGCGCGAGCGCTACTACGCACCGACGGCGGAGGGGGCCGAAAAGCGGCTGAAGGCGCGGCTGGAGGAACTCGAGCGGTTGCGCGCCGAAAGACGGGGCGCAGGCGGCCGGAAGACGGATGATGGGTGAGATCGAACATCGCCGGATCGGACCGGAGGAGGCCGGGCAGCGCTTCGACCGCTGGGTGCGGGCGCATTTTCCGGGCCTTTCCCACGGCCGCCTGCAGAAGCTGCTGCGCACCGGCCAGTTCCGCATCGACGGCAGGCGGGTGCAGGCCGGTACCCGGCTCGAAGCGGGCCAGATCGTGCGGGTGCCGCCGCTGCCCGGGCCCGCCGCGCGGCCGGCGCCGCGCCGCCGGCCGGCTCCGAGCGAACGCGACGCCCGCTTCCTCCGGGATCTGGTACTCTACGAGGACGGCGACATCATCGTTCTCGACAAGCCGGCCGGAATCGCCGTCCAGGGCGGCAGCGGCACCCATCGCCATATCGACGGCATGCTCGATGCGCTGGCGGAAAGGGGGCAGCGCCCCAAGCTCGTCCATCGCCTCGATCGCGACACCGCCGGTCTCCTGGTGCTGGCTCGGAATACCCGTGCCGCCCGCCATCTGATGCACGCCTTCCAGCAGCACCGGGTCCGCAAGCTCTACTGGGCGGTGGTGCTGGGCCGCCCCGAACGCAGCGCCGGAATCATCGATCTGCCGCTGGGCAAGGCCGGACCTTCCGGCCGCGAGCGCATGACTCCCGACGCGCCGGATGCCAGGAAGGCGCGTACCGGCTTTCGGGTGATCACCCGCGCCGGCAAGGTCGGGGCCTGGGTCGGGCTCGTGCCCCTCACCGGCCGCACCCACCAGCTTCGCGCCCATTGTGCGGCGATCGGCTGCCCGATTCTGGGCGATCGCAAATACGGCGGGGCGGAGGCGGCGCCGGACAGCGCTCCGGCCGGGCTGATGCTGCAGGCGATGGAGCTCGAGCTGCCCCATCCCGGTACCGGCAGACCCTTCGCCATCCGCGGCCGGCCGTCGCCGCATCTGCGCGAGGGGCTCGCCTGGCTGGGGATGAACGCGGGCGAACGGCTGCCGTTCTGCCGCCTCGAGGACTGGCCCGCCGAGCTTTGACAGGAGGGGGCGG
>JALSRW010000450.1 GCA_026984595.1 Alphaproteobacteria bacterium | reverse complement strand
CCATTTCGACGAGAAGGGTTACGAGGTGACCACCGGGATCGGTCCGGATCTCATGGCAGCGGCGAAGGACGCGCTGCGGGCGATGATCGACCGGCTCGCGGGGCGCTTCGGCATGCGGCCGGCCGAGGCTTACATGTTGTGCAGCGTCTGTGCCGATCTGCGGATCAGCGAGATCGTCGACCAGCCCAACTGGGTGGTGTCGCTCTACTTCCCGCGCATCGTGCTCGACTGAAACCGGCGCCGGGGCGGCTTTCCCGCCGCTCCGGCCCGTTTCCTTCATGGATCCGTTGGACACATGAGCCTGCTCGAGGTCCGGGGACTGACCGTCGCCTTCCGCATGGAGGGACGCTTCCTGCGTGTCGTCGAGAAGGTCGATCTGGATCTCGACAGGGGGCGGATCCTCGGGCTCGTGGGCGAATCGGGCTGCGGCAAGAGTGTCACCGCCCGCAGCCTGATGCGCCTTCTGCCGGAACCACCGGCGCGCATCGAGGGAGGCAGCATCCGCTTCGCCGGGAACGACCTCCTGGCCCTCGACGAGGCCGCAATGCGGCGGCTGCGCGGGGATCGCCTGGCGATGATCTTCCAGGAACCGATGACCTCCCTCAACCCCACCTGGACGGTCGGCTTCCAGATCGAGGAGGCGCTGAAACTGCACACCGATCTGCCGGCCGCCGCACGGCGCGAACGCAGTCTCGAGCTTCTGCGCCGGGTGGGCATCGGCGCGCCCGAACGGCGCCTCCGGCAGTATCCCTTCGAGCTTTCGGGCGGCCTCCGGCAGCGGGTGATGATCGCCATGGCGCTCGCCTGCGGCCCCGATCTGCTGATCGCCGACGAGCCCACCACCGCTCTCGATGTCACCGTCCAGGCCCAGATCCTGGAGCTGCTGGCCCGTCTTCGTGCCGAGCTGGGCATGGCCATTCTGCTGATCACCCACGATCTCGGGGTGGTGGCGGAGTTCTGCGACGAGGTGGCGGTGATGTACGCCGGGCGCATCGTCGAGCGCAGCCCGGTGACCGATCTCTTCGTCCACCCCCGCCATCCCTATACGGCCGGCCTGCTGGCTTCGACCCCGCGGCTGCGGGGGCGGCGCGGTCGCCTGCCCACCATCCCCGGCAGCGTGCCGCCGCCCGGCCGGCGACCACCCGGCTGTCCCTTCGCGCCACGCTGCGAACGGGTGATCGAGCGCTGCCGCAGCGAGATGCCGCATCTCGCCGGCGATGACGGACATCTCGCGGCCTGTTGGAACCCGGCGCGATGAGGGAGAAGGGCGAACTGCTGCGGGTGGAGGAGCTCTCTACCCGCTTTCCGGTCAAGGGCGGGGTGATCCACGCCGTCGAGAGCGTGAGCTTCACCCAGAGGCCCGGCGAGACCATCGGCATCGTCGGCGAATCGGGTTGCGGCAAATCCACCCTCGCCCGCTCCATCCTCCAGCTCGTCCGCCCCAGCTCCGGGCGGGTGCTGTTCGAGGGGATCGATCTGGTCGGCCTGCCCGCACGCCGCCTGCGGGCGCTCCGACGTCATCTCCAGATCGTCTTCCAGGATCCGATGGCCTCCCTCGATCCGCGCTTCACGGTCGGCCGCATCCTCGAGGAACCGCTGGTGATCCACGGTTTCGGGCCGAAGGCCGCGCGCCGCGAGCGGGTGGCGGCGATGCTCGAGAAGGTGGGCCTCGATGCCGCCGCCAGCTCCCGCTATCCGCACGAATTTTCCGGTGGCCAGCGCCAGCGGATCGGCATCGCCCGGGCGATCATGCTGGAGCCCAAGCTCGTCGTGCTCGACGAGCCGGTCTCCGCCCTCGACGTCTCGATCCAGGCCCAGATTCTCAACCTGCTGGCCGATCTCCGCGACTCGCTGGGCCTTTCCTATCTGTTCATCTCCCACGATCTGGCGGTGGTGCGGGCGATCTGCGACCGGGTGGCGGTGATGTATCTCGGCCGCATCCTCGAGGAGGCACCGACCGAGCAA
>JALSRW010000449.1 GCA_026984595.1 Alphaproteobacteria bacterium | reverse complement strand
CAACAAGCAGGGCGAGCCCATCGGTACCCGCATCTTCGGCCCGGTGCCGCGGGAGCTCAGGGCGCGGCGCTTCATGAAGATCATCTCGCTGGCGCCGGAGGTGCTGTGATGGCGGCGCGCATCAAGAAGGGCGACCGGGTGATCGTCATCGCCGGCCGCGACAAGGGCAAGGAGGGCGAGGTCCTCAAGGTGCTGCCCAAGGAGAACCGGGCGATCGTCCAGGGGGTGATGATGGTCAAGCGGCACGAGCGGCCGAGCGCCCGCGCCGCCGGCGGCATCGTCACCAAGGAGGCGCCCATTCACATCTCCAACCTCGCCCATGCCGATCCCGCCGATGGCAAGCCGACGCGGATCGGGTTCAAGTTTCTCGAGGACGGCCGCAAGGTGCGCTACGCCAAGCGTTCCGGCGAGCTGATCGACCGTTGAGGAAGCACTGATGGCGCGGCTCAAGGCGTATTACGAGGACGAGCTGAAACCACGGCTCGTCGAGCAGTTCGGCTACCGGAACCCGATGGAGGTGCCGAAGCTCGAGAAGATCGTGATCAACATGGCGGTGGGCAAGGCGGTCCAGGACAGCAAGAAGCTCAACGCCGCGGTCGAGGATCTGACACGCATCGCCGGCCAGAAGCCGGTCATCTGCCGGGCCCGCCGGTCGGTGGCCAACTTCAAGCTGCGCAAAGGCATGCCCATCGGCTGCAAGGTCACGCTCCGGCGCGAGCGCATGTACGAGTTCCTCGATCGCCTGGTCAATGTCGCCCTGCCGCGGGTGCGGGATTTCCGCGGGCTGTCGCCGGACAGTTTCGACGGACACGGCAATTTTTCCTTCGGCATCCGGGAACAGATCATCTTTCCCGAGATCAACTACGACGAAATCGACGAGATCCGGGGCATGGACATCATCATTTGCACGACGGCGGATACCGACGACGAGGCGAAGGCGCTTCTCGCCGGGTTCAACCTGCCGTTCCGCAAGTGAGGAGGAGCACTTCGCATGGCGAAGAAGAGTGCAGTCGAGAAGAACAAGCGGCGGCGCGAGCTGGCCGCCAAATACGGCGAGAAGCGGGCGGCGCTGCGGGCCATCGTCAAGGACCGGACGCGCGATCCGGGCGAACGTTTCGAGGCCATGCTGGCGCTGGCCGAGCTGCCGCGCAACAGCGCCCCGGTGCGGATCCGCAATCGCTGCACCCTGTCCGGCAGGCCGCGCGGCTACTACCGGCGCTTCGGTCTGTCGCGGATCGCGCTGCGGGAGCTCGCCTCCGAAGGCAAGATCCCGGGTGTTGTGAAAGCGAGCTGGTGAGGCGGCGACCATGGGCATGATATTGAGCGACCCGCTCGGGGACATGTTGACGCGGATCCGCAACGCGCAGCGGGCGGCCAAGCATTCGGTGCGCACCCCGGCCTCGCGCCTGCGGGCCAACGTCCTCGACGTGCTGCGCCGCGAGGGCTATATCCGCGGCTTCGAGGTGGTCGATACCGGCCCCGGCAAGAAAGAGATCAGCATCGAGCTCAAATACCACAACGGCGAGCCGGTGATCCGCGAGATCCGGCGGGTTTCCAAACCCGGCCGACGCGTCTATGCCGGGGTGCGGGAGCTGCCGCGGGTCTACAACGGGCTCGGCATCGCCATCCTCTCCACCCCTCGCGGGGTGCTGTCCGACGCCGAGGCGCGCGAGCAGCATGTCGGCGGCGAAATCCTCTGCACGGTGTTTTGACATGTCACGCATTGGCAAGCATCCCGTTCCGGTGCCGGGTGGCGTCGAGGTGGCCCTCGAGGGACAGCAGGTGCGGGTCAAGGGCAAGCTCGGCGAGCTCGCCCAGACCCTGCCGCCGGAGGTGGAGGTCACCCGCGAGGACGGCAGGCTGGTGGTCCGGCCCCGCGACGACAGCCGTCGCGCCCGCGCCATGTGGGGACTGTCGCGCTCGCTGGTCGCCAACATGGTGACCGGGGTGGCCGAGGGCTTCAGCAAGCGGCTG
>JALSRW010000448.1 GCA_026984595.1 Alphaproteobacteria bacterium | reverse complement strand
GGGACTGCGCTGGCGCAGCAATCTGGCGGTGTTGCGGCGCTGGCTGCCGGCCATCACCGGCTTTCCCGAACGGCTGCGGGGCGGGCGCTGCGACAGCCCGACCCTGGTTCTGCGCGGCCAGCGTTCGGCCTATGTCGAGGATGCGCATTTGCCGCGAATCCGGGAGGTTTTCCCGAAGGCGCGCATCGTCACCATCGCCGGCGCCGGGCACTGGCCGCAGGTGGAAAAGCCCGCGGAGACGCTGCGGGCACTGCGGGCCTTTCTGGACGAGGCGATGGCCGACCGTCGGGCATCTCGATGATCGTTTACGAAACCTTCCCCTTGCATCATATTGTTCGAATATGAACCTTGCTGCCCGGAGGAGACAGGTTGGGCGAGGCGGAAAGACGGCGTTCCCATATCGTCGAGATCGTTCGACGTCAGGGCTTCGCCGCCATCGATCAGCTCGCGGCCACCTTCAACGTGACGCCGCAGACCATCCGCCGCGACATCAACAGTCTGGCCCGGGCCGGCCGGCTGCGCCGTTTCCATGGCGGTGCCGGCCTGCCCTCGAGCGTCGAGAACATCGCCTATGCGACGCGGCGGGTCCTGAACCTGGAGGCCAAGAAGCGCATCGCCCGGCTGGTCGCCCAGCACATTCCCGACAATGCCTCGCTGATCCTCAACATCGGCACCACCACCGAGGAGGTGGCCAAGGCGCTGATGGACCACAGCGGGCTCAGCGTGATCACCAACAATCTCAACGTCGCCAATATGATGGCCGAGAAGCCCGACTTCCAGGTGATCGTCGCCGGCGGTGTGGTACGGCGCCGGGATCGGGGCATCGTCGGTGAAGCGACGATCGATTTCGTCGACCAGTTCCGGGTCGATTTCGCGGTGATCGGCATCAGCGGCATCGACATGGACGGCACCCTGCTCGATTTCGACTATCGCGAGGTGCGCGTCGCCCAGGCGATCATCCGCAACGCCCGCACCGTGTTCCTCGCCGCCGACCACTCCAAGTTCGGTCGCAACGCGATGGCCCGCCTCGGCCATCTGGGGGAGATCGACGCACTCTTCACCGATGCCCTGCCGCCGGAGCCGATCCGGCTCGTTCTGGAGGCTTCGGAAACCGCGCTCTACGTGGCATCCGAGTGAATCCGGGTTCGAAACCGCGCGCCCGTTTTCACTTGCGAACATGACTGTTCCCTGTTAGCCATCTTCCCGTGGCCCGGCGCAAAGGACCGGGCCCGGGAGGAGGAACGTGGTGGTGTCCGGGGGGGGCAGGGCTCCCGAAACCTACGATCTGCTCGTGGTCGGCGGCGGCATCAACGGCGTCGGCATCGCCCGCGACGCCGCCGGACGGGGGCTTTCGGTGCTGCTGGTCGAACAGGACGATCTGGCGGCCCATACCTCGAGCGAATCCTCCAAGCTCATCCATGGCGGGCTCCGCTATCTCGAATATTTCGAGTTCCGTCTGGTGCGCGAGGCGCTGATCGAGCGCGAGGTGCTGCTGCGCGCCGCACCGCACATCATCCGGCCCCTGACCTTCGTGCTGCCCCACGCACCCGGCATGCGGCCGGTCTGGATGATCCGTATCGGCCTCTTCCTCTACGATCATCTGGGCGGTCGCGAACGGCTGCCGGGCTCGCGCGGGGTCGCGCTGGGTCCGCGGACGCCGTTCGGTGCGCCCCTTCGGCCCGAATTCTCCCGCGGCTTCACCTACAGCGACTGCTATGTCGACGATGCGCGGCTGGTGGTGCTGAGCGCGGTGGATGCGGCCGAGCGTGGTGCCGCCATCCGCACCCGCACCCGATGCGTGGCGGCACGACGGGTGGACGGGCTGTGGCAGGCCGAGCTCGCCGACCGCGAGGGCCGGTCGGACACCGTCCGGGCCCGCGCGCTCGTCAACGCCACCGGCCCTTGGGTTTCGCGCTTTCTGCAGGAAGCGGCGCGCACCGACGCCCGCAACCGGGTGCGGCTGGTCAAGGGCTCGCACATCGTCGTGCCCCGGCTCTACGAGGGCGACCACGCCTACATCCTGCAGAACGACGATCGCCGGGTGGTGTTCGTGATCCCCTTCGAGGGGGCGTTCTCGCTGATCGGCACCACCGACATCCCGTTTTCCGGCGATCCCGCGGAGCTGGCCATCTCCGAGGAGGAGATCGCCTATCTGTGCCGGGCGGTGGGACGCTATTTCCAGCCGCCGGTGCACCGCGAGGACATCGTCTGGACCTATGCCGGGGTACGCCCGCTCTACGACGATGCCAGCAAGGATCCCTCGGCGGTGACCCGCGATTACGTGTTCGATCTCGATCTCGCCGATGGGGCGCCGCTGCTCTCGGTGTTCGGCGGCAAGATCACCACCTTCCGCAAGCTGGCCGAGCATGCGGTGGCCCGGCTGCAGAAGATCCTGGGCTTCGAGGCCGGCCCCTGGACGGCCGACGCGCCGTTGCCCGGCGGCGATCTCGAAAGGGCCGATTTCGACGGCTTTCTGGCCGGCTTCCGCGAGCGCTTCGCCTGGCTTCCGGAGGCGCTCGCCACGCGTCTCGCGCACGCCTATGGTCGGCGTGCCGAGGAGATCCTCGCGGGTGCGACCTCCCTGGCCGATCTCGGGCAGGATTTCGGGGCCGGTCTGTACGAACGGGAGGTCGGCTACCTGCGGGACAAGGAATGGGCACGCAGCGCCGAGGACGTGCTCTGGCGGCGCAGCAAGCTCGGTCTGTTTGCAGGGGAGGAAACGGCTTTGGCGTTGGGCGAGTGGTTCGCCGCCCGCAGGCATTCCGACAGGGCGGCCACCGCGACATGAGTCTGGTTCTGGAAGCGGTCGGCAAGACGGTCGGTGAGGAGATGCATCTCGAGGATGTCTCCCTGACCCTGGAGACCGGTCAGCTCTATGTCCTGCTGGGTCCGACCCTGGCCGGCAAGACCACCCTGATGCGGATCATGGCCGGGCTCGAGCGCCCCGGCACCGGCCGGGTGATCGAGGACGGCAGGGACGTCACCCGGATCTCGGTCCGGAAGCGCAGCGTGGCGATGGTCTATCAGCAGTTCGTCAACTATCCGCCGCTCACGGTGTTCGAGAACATCGCTTCGCCGCTCCGGATCGCCGGCCTGCCGCGGAGCGAGATCGACCGCAAGGTGCGCGAGTTGGCGCGCATGCTGCACATCGACGGCCTCCTCGATCGCCTGCCGGCCCAGCTCTCGGGCGGCCAGCAGCAGCGCTGCGCCATCGCCCGCGCCCTGATCAAGCAGGCCCGCCTGCTGCTGCTCGACGAACCGCTGGTCAATCTCGACTTCAAGCTGCGCGAGGAGCTCCGGGTCGAACTCCGCGATCTCTTCGCCCGCCAGCAGACGACCGTCGTCTATGCCACCACCGAGCCGCTCGAGGCGCTGATGATGGGCGGCAACGTGATCGTCCTCGACGAGGGCCGGGTGCTCCAGGCCGGCCCCACCGCGGAGGTCTATCACCGGCCGGGCAATGCCCGGGTCGCCCGCGTCTTCTCCGATCCTCCCATGAACCTGGTGCGGGTGGCGATCCGCAACGGCGTCGCCATGGTCGCCGGCGGCCTGCACATCCCGCTCCGCGCCCATCTCGCCAATCTGCCCGACGGCCGCCACAGCTTCGGTATCCGGGCCGCCCATCTTTCCACCCGCCGCCGCTCGGAGGCGGATCTCGAGATCGCCACCGAAGTGACGCTGGCCGAGGTTTCCGGCTCCGAGACCTTCGTGCACGTCCGTCATGCCGGGGTCGACTGGGTGGTTCAGGAGGAGGGGGTGCACGAATACACGCTGGGCGAGCAGATCCGCATCTATCTCGATCCGATCCATCTCTATGCCTTCGATCACATGGGCGTCCTCGAAGCGGCGCCGCCGATCGCCCTGGACCGGAGGTAGCGGGATGGCCAGCATTTCCTTCGAAGGGGTCGCCCACAGCTACGAGCGCAAGCCGCGCGGCGACCGGGACTACGCTCTCAAGACCCTGGAGATGACCTTCGAGAACGGCGGCGCCTATGCGCTGCTCGGCCCTTCGGGCTGCGGCAAGACCACGCTGCTGAACATCATCTCGGGTCTGCTGCGACCGACCCGCGGCCGCGTGCTCTACGACGGGCGCGACGTCACCGGCCTCCGTCCCGCCCAGCGCAACATCGCCCAGGTGTTCCAGTTCCCGGTCATCTACGACACCATGACGGTGGCGGAGAACCTGGCCTTTCCGCTGCGCAACCGGGGCCTCGACCGGGCCACCATCGGCCGTCGTGTGCACGAGGTGGCGACGATGCTGGAGCTCGAGAACGTTCTCGGGCAGCGGGCCGCCGGACTCACCGCGGACCAGAAGCAGAAGGTGTCGCTGGGGCGTGGTCTCGTGCGGGAGGATGTCGCCGCGGTGCTGCTCGACGAGCCGCTGACGGTGATCGATCCCCAGCTCAAATGGCTGCTGCGCCGCAAACTCAAGGAAGTGCATGCGCGTTACAACCACACCTTCGTCTACGTTACCCACGATCAGAACGAAGCGCTGACCTTCGCCGACCGGGTGGTCGTCATGTACGACGGCTCGATCGTTCAGGTCGGCGCACCCCAGGATCTGTTCGAGCGCCCCCTCCACCGCTTCGTCGGCTACTTCATCGGCTCGCCGGGTATGAACTTCCTGCCCTGCCATCCGACCGGCGACGGGCTGGGCATCGACGGCACCGACATCGTCATGGGTGGCGCCTGGTTCGAGAAGGCCGCCGAGCGGGCCCATGCCCGCCTGGAGCTGGGCATCCGTCCCGAACATCTGCAGGCGCTGGCCACCGCCGACGGCGATACCGTGCCGGCCAGGATCCTGCGGGTCGAGGATCTCGGCAACTACAAGCTGGTGACCGCCATGCTCGGCCCGCACCGGCTCTTCGCCAAGGTGCCGGAGGGGCAGGAGATCGGCAACGAGAACACCAACCTGCGTTTTCCGCCGGCGCGGACACGGCTCTACGCCGACGGCGAGCTGCTGGTCTGAGGGGGGACGAGGTGGAAAAGCCCACTAACAACGCCGCCTGGCTGTTCGTCATTCCGGTGGTGCTGCTGGTCGCCTTCAACGCCATCATGCCGCTGATGGCGGTGGTCAACTATTCGGTCCAGGACATCTTCGGCCCCGGACAGGCCTACTGGGTGGGCACCGAATGGTACAAGGAGGTGCTCGGGGACAAGCGCCTGCACGAGGCGTTGTGGCGCCAGTTCCTGTTCTCCGGGCTGGTGCTGCTGATCGAGATCCCGCTCGGGGTGCTGATCGCCCTGGCCATGCCCCGCAGGGGCTGGGCGGTGTCGCTGGTGCTGGTGGTGCTGGCGCTGCCGCTGCTCATCCCCTGGAACGTCATCGGCACCATCTGGATCATCTTCACCCGCCCCGATATCGGCCTCATGGGCTACACCCTGAACAGTTTCGGCATCCCCTTCGATCACACCGCCTCGCCGCTGGATGCCTGGATCACCCTGATGCTGATGGAAGTCTGGCACTGGACGCCGCTCGTCGTCCTGCTCGCCTATGCCGGGCTCAAGGCCATTCCCGAAGCCTTCTACCAGGCGGCGGCCATCGACGGGGCCAGCGCCTGGAAGGTGTTCCGCTACATCCAGCTACCGAAGATGCGCGGGGTGCTGACCATCGCCGTGCTGCTGCGCTTCATGGACAGCTTTCTGATCTATGCCGAGCCCTTCGTGCTGACCGGCGGCGGCCCCGGCAACGCCACCACCTTTCCCTCCATCTATCTGGTCAAGGTGGCGCTGGGGCAGTTCGATCTGGGGCCGGCCGGCGCCTTCTCGGTGATCTACTTCCTGATCGTGCTGCTGTTCAGTTGGCTCTTCTACCAGGTCCTCCAGAACGTCGGCAAGAGGAGTGCCCGATGAAGACCGGTCTGATCCGCTTCTCTCTCGCCGTCTATCTGCTGATCCTGATGCTGCCCATCTACTGGATGGTCAACATGTCGCTGCGGGAGAACGCCGACATTCTCTCCACCTTCGTGCTGTTTCCCGACAAGCCGACCTTCGACAACTACATCAAGATCTTCACCGATCCGAGCTGGTACTCGGGCTACATCAATTCGATGATCTACGTGTCCATGAACATGGCCTTGTCGGTCACGGTGGCGCTGCCCGCGGCCTACGCGTTTTCGCGCTACCGCTTCATCGGCGACAAGCATGTCTTCTTCTGGCTGCTGACCAACCGCATGGCGCCGCCGGCGGTGTTCGCGCTGCCCTTCTTCCAGCTCTACCAGACGATGGGCCTGATCGACACCCATATCGCCGTGGCGCTGGCCCACACGCTCTTCAACGTGCCGCTGGCGGTGTGGGTACTCGAGGGTTTCATGTCCGGCATCCCGCGGGAAATCGACGAGACCGCCTATCTCGACGGCTACAGCTTCCCGCGTTTCTTCTTCAGGATCTTCATGCCACTGATCAAGACCGGCATCGGCGTCACCGCCTTCTTCACCTTCATGTTCTCCTGGGTGGAGCTGCTGATGGCCCGCACCCTCACCACCACCGAAGCCAAGCCGATCGCCGCGGTGATGACCCGTACGGTGAGTGCCACCGGGCTCGATTGGGGGCTGCTGGCGGCGGCCGGCGTGCTGACCATCGTGCCGGGGGCGCTGGTGATCTATTTCGTGCGCAACTACATGGCCAAGGGCTTCGCCCTCGGCCGGGTGTAGGGAGGTCCGGATGTCCGTCTTCGCCTGGATGGCATGGACCTGGCCGACGGCGATCTTTTTCGCCGGCATCGCCCTCCTGCTGATGTTCATGACGGTGCTGGAGGTGATCTCGCCCTCGATCGAGCGGCGCGGCTTCCTGCCCATCGAAACGAGCCGCGGCGACCGGTTGTTCATCAGCCTGCTGTCCGCCGCCTACATCCATCTCGCATGGTTGGGCCTCGCCGACCTGCCGCTCTGGTACGGTTCGATCGTCGCCCTGCTGTGGGCGGGCGTCGTCATGCGCTGGGCCTAGAACTCGGGAACTCCCTCCTCGGACCGTATCGCCTCCGCGGTCCGATGTCGCAAAGAACCAGCGGGGAGACCTTGGGAGGCTGCAAAAGGGAGTGAAACAGAGATGAAACGGCGTACGGTCAACAAGCTCATGCTGGGAAGCGCGGTCGGCGCGCTGGTCGCCCGTTCCGGCAATCTGTGGGCGCAGGGAATGGACGCGGCCGAGAAATGGGTGAAGGAGGAGTTCCAGCCCTCCACCCTGTCGCGCGAGGAACAGCTCGCCGAAATGGCCTGGTTCAACAAGGCCGCCGAGCCCTTCCGGGGCATGAAGGTCAAGGTCGTCTCCGAAACCATTCCGACCCACGAGTACGAATCCAAGGTACTGGCCAAGGCCTTCAGCGAGATCACCGGCATCGAGGTCACCCACGATCTCATCCAGGAAGGCGATGTCATCGAGAAGCTGCAGACGCAGTGGCAGTCGGGCGAGAGCATCTACGACGCCTATGTCAACGACAGCGATCTGATCGGCACGCACATCCGCTATCCCTACGTGGTCAACCTCACCGACTGGATGGCGGGCGAAGCCAAGGATCAGACCCTGCCGACCCTCGATGTCGACGATTTCATCGGCAAGGAGTTCACCACCGGGCTCGACGGCAAGCTCTACCAGCTTCCCGACCAGCAGTTCGCCAACCTCTACTGGTTCCGCTACGACTGGTTCACCAATCCCGAGTTCAAGGCCAAGTTCAAGGCCAAGTACGGCTACGATCTCGGCGTGCCGGTCAACTGGTCGGCTTACGAGGACATCGCCGAGTTCTTCACCAACGACATCGGCGAGATCGACGGCAAGGCCGTGTTCGGGCACATGGACTACGGCAAGAAGGCCCCGGACCTCGGCTGGCGGTTCACCGACGCCTGGCTGTCGATGGCCGGCGCCGGCGACAAGGGCCTGCCCAACGGCCGTCCGGTGGACGAATGGGGCATTCGCATGGAGGGCTGCAACCCGGTCGGCGCCAGTGTCGCCCGTGGCGGCGCGGCCAATGGTCCTGCCGCCAAATACGCCCTCAGGAAATACATGGAATGGCTCCGGAAATACGCACCTCCGGGCGCCCTGGGCATGGACTTCTACCAGTCGCTGCCCAGTCTGGCACAGGGCAACGTCGCCCAGCAGATCTTCTGGTACACCGCCTTCACCGCTTCTCTGGTGGCACCGCGCGAAAGCGGCAACAATGTGGTCGACGAGGAAGGCCGGCCGCTCTGGCGGATGGCGCCTTCGCCACACGGCCCCTACTGGGAGGAGGGCATGAAGCTGGGCTATCAGGACTGCGGCTCCTGGACCCTGTTCAACCAGACCCCGGTCAAGCAGCGGCAGGCGGCCTGGCTCTACGCCCAGTTCACGGTCTGCAAGACCACCTCGCTCCGGAAGAGCCATGTCGGTCTGACGATCATCCGCGACAGCGACATCAACCACGAATCCTTCACCAAACGGGCGCCGATGCTGGGCGGTCTCGTGGAGTTCTACCGCAGTCCGGCACGGGTGATGTGGACGCCTTCGGGAGTCAACGTGCCCGACTATCCGAAGCTCGCCCAGCTCTGGTGGCAGAACATCGGCGAGGCGGTGGCCGGTGAGGTGACGCCGGACACGGCGATGGACAATCTCGCCGAGGAGATGGACCGGGTAATGGCGCGCATCCAGCGTGCCGGCATCCAGGGCGAATGCGGACCCAGGCTCAACCCCAAGACCGATCCCGAAGAGTGGCTGAAAAAACCGGGCGCGCCCAAGCCCAAGCTCGAGAACGAGAAGCCCCAGGGGGTCACCGTCGATTACGATGTCCTCCTGCAGGCCTGGCAGGAAGGCAAGGCGATGCCCGACACCAAGGGCTGACCGCCGTCGCAGCTCCAAGATCGGGGAGGGGCCGACGGTCCCTCCCTTTTTTGGGCCGAAAAAACGTTTTTTTAATGGTATTGTGGGAGTCGTGACCGCAACGCGGACCCTCAGACGGGGCTTGGCGATTGCGGCGCATGTCTTCTTCCCGGTCGAAAACGACCGTGCCCGGGCACTTCCGTACCCTGGTCACGGCATGCTTCGACCCTGCGCTGCTCGTCGATGAAGCCGGTCGCATTCTGATCGCCAACGAGGCTGCTCGTGATCTCCTCTGCCTCTGCGGCGCTGTGGCGGGGCCGATCCACGCCCTGCTCTCCGATCTGCCGGCACTCCCGGCGGTCGCGGCGGAACCCTGGGAGGGGCGGGTCGGTCTGGGCGACGGCCGCCGCCTCGAAGCGCGTCTGGCACGGCTCGAGACACCGCGGCGGCGGAGCCCCTTCTATTTCCTCTGCCTGCGCC
>JALSRW010000447.1 GCA_026984595.1 Alphaproteobacteria bacterium | reverse complement strand
GTGCTCGGTGATCTCCGCCCAGTCGCCATGGCACCAGACGCCGGGAAAGCGCTCGAAATAGGCGGCGCGGTAGCGGCTGCCGTCGGGGTCGTTCCAGAAACCGACCGGCATGGAAGGAAACGGTTTGGTGCAGACGAGTTCGCCCTTCTGTCCGCGCACGGGCCGGCCGGCATCGTCGAACACCTCGACCGCCATGCCCAGGCCGCGCATCTGGATCTCGCCCCGCCAGACGGGACCGGCGGGATTGCCGAGCACGAAGCAGGAGACGATGTCGGTGCCCCCCGAGATCGAGGCCAGATGCAGATCCTCCTTGATGTCCGCATAGACGTAATCGAAGCTTTCGGGCAGCAGCGGCGAGCCGGTCGAGAGCACTGCCCGGAGTGCCGACAGATCGTGGGTTCGGCGGGGTGCGAGACCGGCCTTCTTGATGGCGTCGATGTACTTGGCTCCGGTGCCGAAATATTCGAGCCGCTCCTTCTCGGCCATGTCCCAGAGCACCGCCGGCGAGGGGTGGAAGGGCGAGCCGTCGTAGAGGAGGATGGTGGCCTCGCTGGCCAGGGCCGAAACCAGCCAGTTCCACATCATCCAGCCGCAGGTGGTGAAGTAGAAGAGCTTCTGGCCGGGGCGGATATCGGTGTGCAGCCGATGTTCCTTGAGATGCTGCAGGAGCGTGCCGCCGGCGCCGTGGACGATGGCCTTGGGCTTGCCCGTGGTGCCCGAGGAGTAGAGGATGTAGAGGGGGTGATCGAAGGGAAGCCGGGTGAAGGCGAGGGGCGGCGGATCCCCGACCAGATAGTCCGCGAAGGGCAGCGCCCCGTCGATGCGGCCGAGATCGGCGGTCGGATCGAGAAAACGGTACACCACCGTGCGCCGCAGGCCGGGCAGTCCCTCGGTGATCGCCGCCACCTTGTCGCGGATATCCAGCACCTTGCCGTTGTAACGGTAGCCGTCGACGGTCAGCAGCAGCGCGGGTTCGATCTGGCCGAAGCGGTCGAGCACCGCGGAGACGCCGAATTCGGGGCTGCAGGACGACCAGACGGCTCCCAGCGAGGTCGCCGCCAGCATGCCGATCACCGTCTCCGGGATGTTGGGCATGTAGGCCGCCACCCGATCGCCGGCACCGATGCCGTCGGCCTTCATGGCGGCCGCCAGCGCCGCCACCTTGTGCCGCAGCCCGCTCCAACTCAACTCCTCGCGCCGGCCGTCCTCGCCATGGAAGATGATGGCGGGGCCATCACCGTCACGGCGCAGCAGGTTTTCGGCGAAGTTGAGTTCGGCGCCGAGAAACCAGCGCGCGCCCGGCATCGCATCGCCATTGTCGAGCACGGTGTGTGCCCGGCGAGCCGCCCGCACCTCGAAGCGGTCCCAGAGCTCCGCCCAGAAGCCGGCACGATCCTCGATCGACCATTGCCAGAGCCGGCGCACGGCATCCGTACCGTCGAAGCCGCGATCGACGGCGAGCCGCATGATCTGGGTTGCTGCCGCACGCTCCGGATCGGGCTGCCAGAGGGGTCTGTCCATGATGCGTCCTCACTGGGATCACGGAATGGCGGCGGGGTTGCCGCTTTGCCGGATACATAGTGCGGCAATCGGCGGGGCGCAAAGCGTGGTCGCCGAGGTGGAGCCCGGCCCCCGATCGGTCTAGGCTGTGTGGCGGGATCGGACAGCGGGAGGAAACGGATGCGCGCCTGGTGGCTGGTCGTGTTGCTGGTCCTCGGGGGCTGTACGGGCATCGCGCCGCAAGAACTGGAGCCGCCGGAAGTGCGTCTGGTGGATCTCGCTCCCGCCGAGCTCGGCCTGCTCGAACAGAAGCTGGAAGCCAGGCTGCGGATTCTCAATCCGAACCCCGTCGCGCTCGTGGCCCGCGGTCTGCGCTTCGATCTGGAGACCGAGGGCAGCCATCTCGGACGCGGCGTCGGCAATGCGCGTTTCACGGTGCCGGCGCTGGGCGAGAAGGAGGTCACGGTGCCGCTCTACCTGTCGACGGCGACCCTGGTGGAAAAGATTCTGGAGCTCGCGAGCGGGCAGGGAATAACCTACCGTCTGACGGGCGACATCCTGCTGGCGCGCGGGGCGGGCGGTACCACGGCCCTGCCGTTCGAAAGCGAGGCGGCGCTGCGGTTGCCGCGGTTGCCGGGCGCATCCTGAAAGTTCCGGGGGAGGGCGATGAGCGAGGCCATCGGCAGTTTCGACTATGTCATCGTGGGGGCCGGCTCGGCCGGTTGCGTGCTGGCCAACCGGCTGTCCGCCGATCCGGGCAAGCGGGTATTGCTGCTCGAGGCCGGCGGCAAGGACAACTATCTCTGGATCCACATCCCGATCGGCTACCTCTACACCCAGAACAACCCGCGCACCGACTGGTGTTTCGAGACCGAGCCCGAGGCGGGGCTCGGCGGCCGCGCGCTCAAATATCCCCGCGGCCGGGTGCTGGGCGGCTGCTCCTCCATCAACGGCATGATCTACATGCGCGGCCAGGCCCGCGACTACGATCTGTGGCGGCAGATGGGCAACCCCGGCTGGTCCTGGTCGGAGGTGCTGCCCTACTTCAAGAAGTCCGAGGACTTCTTCAAGGGCGCCGATGCATGGCACGGCGCCGGCGGCGAGTGGCGGGTGGAGGAGCCGCGGGTACGCTGGCCGATCCTCGACGCCTTCCGCGAGGCGGCGGCGGAGCTGGGCATTCCGATGATCGAGGATTTCAACCGCGGCAACAACGAGGGCTGCAGCTACTTCCACGTCAACCAGAAGAACGGCGTGCGCTGGAGCACCGCCAAAGCGTTTCTGCGACCCGCCATGGGGCGGCCCAATCTCGAGGTGCTGACCCACGCCCAGGCGAAAAGACTGCTGTTCGACGGGCGGCGGGTGACGGGTGTCGAATTCTGGCATCATGGTGGGCGCAAGACGGTCGCCGCGAACATCGAGGTGATCCTGGCCACCGGCGCGATCGGCTCGCCCCAGCTCCTGCAGGTCTCCGGCATCGGCCCCGCTGCCCTGCTGCGCGAGCACGGGATCGAGGTGGTCCACGAACTGCCGGGGGTAGGCGAGAATCTGCAGGATCATCTGCAGATCCGGCCGGTGTTCCGGGTGGAGAATGCGCTGACCCTCAATCAGCGGGGCAACAGCTACTTCTGGCGGGCGCTGATGGGCCTCGAATACATTCTCTTCCGCAAGGGGCCGCTCAGCATGGCGCCCTCGACCCTGGGCGCGTTCGCCAAGAGCGACCCCTCCTTCGACACCCCGAATCTGGAATATCACGTGCAGCCGCTGTCCCTGGACAGGTTCGGCGATCCCCTGCACCCCTTCCCCGCGATCACCCCCTCGGTCTGCAATCTGCGGCCCACCAGTCGTGGTCATGTCCGCATCCGGAGCGCCGACCCGCGCGAGGCGCCGAGCATCAAGCCCAACTATCTGGCGACGTCCGAGGATCGCAAAGTGGCGGCGGACGCGCTGCGCCTGACCCGCCGCATCATGGCCGCACGGGCGCTGGCGCCGTACCGGCCCGAGGAATACCGGCCGGGCGCCGAGCTCACCGGGGACGAGGAACTGGCGGCGGCGGCGGGCGAGATCGCGACCACCATTTTCCACCCCGTTTCCACCTGCCGGATGGGCCCCGCCGAGGACCGGATGGCGGTGGTGGATGCCCGTCTGCGGTTGCACGGCATGGCCGGGATCCGGATCGTCGATGCCTCGGTGATGCCCACCATCACTTCCGGGAACACCAACTCGCCGACCATCATGATCGCCGAGAAGGCCAGCGACATGATCCTCGAGGATGCGCGCAGCTAGGGAATTCCCGCAGCGAAGTTGAAAAACTTCGGGCCGCAGGCCATCATGCGGGGCACGGAATCGATGTCGTCGCGCGGCGCGCGTCCGGTCGACTTGTTCCCGCCGGGAGGTCTGAACATGTGGTTTTTCTGGCTCGTTCTCGGAGTGGTGCTCGGCGCCGCGGCCGTCTGGTACTGGCGTGACCAGAAGGAGGGCGAGCGTGTCGCCGATGTCCAGGGTAGCTGGGAAGCCAAGTACCGGCACGCGCTCGAGGACGTGAAGCGGGCCGATGCCGCCCATGAGGAGACCAAGGAGCGCCTGCGCGCGGCCGAGAACCGGGTGGCCGAGCTGGAGGCGGAAAAGGCCCGCCTCGAGGCCGAACTGGCCGAACGCGAACGCGCGCAGGAAGCCGCCCGCACCGCCGCGGCGGCACCATCCGAGGCCGCACGCGCCGGGGCCGAAGGCGCCGCCGCGCCGCGGCGCGGCGATGCCCGCCTCAAGCAGATCGATGCCAAGCTCGCCCAGCTTCCCGCGGGCTCCAGCGCCCGCAAGGCGCTCCTCGCCGAACGCCGGAAGCTGCTGGCCGAACGAGGCGGCGGCGCTGCCGCGGCCGGCGGAGAGGGGGACGATCTCAAGCGCATCAAGGGGATCGGGCCGGCCATCGCGGCCAAACTCGAGGCCATGGGGATCACCCGCATCGCCCAGATCGCGGCACTCTCCGCCGAGGACATCGCCCGCATCGAAAGCGAGCTCGGCTTCAAGGGACGGATCGCCCGCGAGCGCTGGGTCGAGCAGGCGCGCGAGCTGATGGAAAGCGGCCGGAGCGCGGCGGCGGGCTAGGGTTCGAGCTCGCGGGCCAGCTCTTCCAGGAAGCGGTGGACGAAGGCCAGTCGCCGCCCGGCGAGGCGGCGGCCGGTGGCGGTGCGCATCCGCGCCGGCAGACGGTCGAGCTTGGTCTTCACATGATCGATGGCGAAGGCGACATCGTCGAGCGGGCGCCGCTCGGCGAAGGGATCGTCGGGATCGAGCAGGCGGCGCCCCATCCGCCCGCTGACTGCGAACAGGCGGGCGAGACCGATCGCGCCCAGGCTTTCGAGGCGGTCCGCGTCCTGCAGGATCTCCGCTTCCCGGCTCCGCGGCTCGATGCCCGCGGAATAGCTGTGGGCCTCGATGGCATGGGCCACGGCCTCCAGCCGATCCGCCGGAAAATCCGTTTTCCGCAGCAACGCCACCGCCTGCCGGGCCGACAGACGCGAAGCTTCGGCGCGGGCCGGCGAGTCCTTGGGCGTGTTGACCAGATCGTGGAGGTAGGAGGCGGCCAGCAGCACCAGCATGTCGGCATCCGGCGCCTCGGCCGCGGCGAGGCGACGGGCCAGCGCCCAGACCCGCCGGAAATGCCCGAGATCGTGCGAAGGGTCGCCGTCCTCCCGGGCGGCCAGGAGCTGTTCGAGACGGGCCTGCCAATCGGCCAGCGACCGGTTCATTCCCGCACCGCGGGCGGGCGGGTGAGCAGGGCCTCGACCGCCTGATCCACCGACCAGGTACCGTCCAGAATGCGGGCGACTGCCTGGCTCACCGGCAGCTCCACACCGTGAGCCGCGGCCAGCTCGCAGGCCGCCCGGGCGGTCCACACGCCTTCGCAGAGCGGGGCATCCTGGCCGATCAGACTGTCGAGCGGAGCACCGCAGCCGAGGTCGAAGCCGAAATGGGTGTTGCGGGAGCTCAGACTGGTCGCGGTCAGCACCAGATCACCCATGCCCGAAAGCCCGGCCAGGGTCTCGCGCCGGGCTCCGAGTGCGGTGCCCAGCCGGGAGATCTCTGCCAGCCCGCGGGTGATCAGCGCCGCCCGTGCGTTCTCCCCGAGACCCCGTCCCATGACGATGCCGGCGGCGATGGCGATGACGTTCTTGAGCGCGCCGCCGATCTCCACGCCGATCACGTCGTCGCCGGGATAGAGGCGGAAGGCGGGCGTGGAGAGTTCGCCGACGATCTCGCGGGCGAGCGCGATGGCCGGAGCGGCCAGGGTCAGCGCCGTCGGCAGGCCACGGGCGACCTCGGCCGCGAAGGAAGGCCCCGAGAGCACGGCGAGCGGGCAGTCGGGACATTCCTCGCTCAGCACCTCGCTCAGGCGGCGGTGGGTGGTGCGCTCGATGCCCTTGGCGCAGATCACCAGAACGCGGCCGCGATCCTCGAGGCGACGGGCCGTTTCCCGCAGCCGCTGCGCGGGAACCGCGAGCAGCAGGATGCGGCAGGGATCGAGAGCCAGCAGATCGGCGGTGAGGCGGATCGCCGGATGGAGCACGACGCCCGGCAGATAGCGGCTGTTGACGCGGCTGCGGGCGATACGGGCCATGGCCGGGCCGTCGCGCCCCCAGAGCATCACCTCGCGACCGCCGCGCGCCACAGCCTGCGCGAGGGCCGTTCCCCAACTGCCGCTGCCGACAACGCCGATCGGTGGCTGCGCCATGGCCCCTTTTCGATAACGTCAACGCCCATCCCTTTGTACCGCGGATGGCGCCGAGGGCCAGTGTTATGAACGTCTTGCCACGATTTGTTGCGCCCGGGCGCCGGGATTCAGGCGGCGCGGGCGCGCCGGGCGGTGCCGACGATCTCCCTGGCCATGGCATCGGCCACACGATGGGGAGGCTCGCCACGGCGCTCGGCGCGGGTGAAGACCTCGGAAAGACGTTCGGCGATCACGCCGAGACGCTGCAAGGCACGCTCCTGCCGATAGCCCTCGGGGTGCAGCTCCTCGGCGATGTTGATCACCCCGCCGGCATTGATGACATAGTCGGGAGCGTAGAGAATGTGCCTTCGGTGCAGCCCGTCGCCGTGACGCGGAGCGGCGAGCTGGTTGTTGGCGGAACCGGCGACCACCGCGCAGCGCAACCGCGGCAGGCTGCGATCGTCGATTACCGCGCCCAGCGCGCAAGGTGCGAAGACTTCACAGGGGGTCTCCAGGATCTCCTCGGCGTCCGCCACCCGGGCATCGAAGCGGCGGGCCGCCGCCTCTACCCGCGCCGGATCGAGATCGGCGACCACCAGCCGCGCCCCCTCTTCCGCCAGAAGGCCGGCCAGACGCATGCCGACATGGCCGAGCCCCTGGATGGCGACGGTGACGCCCCCGAGGTCGTCCCGTCCGAGGCGATGGCGTACCGCTACCCGCATGCCCATCAGCACGCCGCGGGCGGTCATCGGCGAGGGATCGCCGCTGCCACCGCTGCTGCGGCCGAGGACGTACTGTGTGACGCCGCCGGCGATGTCCATGTCGGCAGGCGTGGTGCCGACATCCTCCCCGGTATAGTAGCGGCCGTCGAAGCCCGCGACCGCGCGGCCGAAGGCGCGCAGCAGGGCGGGGGACTTGTCGCGGCGCGGATCGCCGAGGATCACGCTCTTCCCGCCCCCGTGCGCGAGACCGGCCATGGCCGCCTTGTAGGTCATGCCGCGCGAGAGCCGGAGCACATCGCGCAAAGCCTCGGCCTCGCTCGCATAGGGCCACATG
Source organism: Alphaproteobacteria bacterium (assembly GCA_026984595.1). GTDB lineage: Bacteria > Pseudomonadota > Alphaproteobacteria > Geminicoccales > Geminicoccaceae > JALSRW01. The sequence goes on along the minus strand of JALSRW010000447.1, from coordinate 760 downwards.
CGGCAGCCGCCGATGGCCGGTCCGAGGCCGGTGTCGTGGACCGCGATGATCGCCCGGAGGCCGCTTTCCCGATCGTGGAAAAAACGCACCTCCTCATGGTGATCGAATTCCGGATGCGAGAAAAGTTCCATGCGATACCCCCGGTTCGGGCACGAAAGGCTTCGCGCACAGTGTACATGCTCCGGCGCGGAACATGCTTGCCGAGGGAGGCCGGGCGCACCCGATATCGAAAGCGGCTTCCGGAACCGGGCCGGATCCGGAAACATTCTTGCGAGGAATGCGACCTCCCCGGTCGAGCATCCGGGAGGATCATGACAGCGATGGCTTAACGCGAGGTAAATTCGCCGACCGCCGGACGATTGCGCGGAAGCTCAGGAATCGAGCGCGTCGAGCTGCTTCTTGACCTCTTTGTACTGCGGAGTGTCGGCAGGAAGCATGGAAAGGAGGCGGCTCCAGAGATCCCGCGCCCGCGCCGTGTCACCCCGCTGCGCAGCGGCCAGGCCCAGATAAAAGAGGGCGTCGGGCTGTGTGGCGTCGAGTCGATTGACCTTCTCGAAGGCGGCGATCACCCGCTCGGGGAGAGGCTCCTGTGCCGGCACCGTTTCCAGCAGCGCCAAGGCGTAGTCGAGCTGGGCCTCGACATCCTCGGGCAGCTTGCGGGCCAGCTTGCCGTAGGCCTCGGCGGCCTCGGCGCGCCGTCCCAGCACCCGATAGGAGCGGGCCAGCATCCGCCAGCCCTCGATATCGTCCGGTTGCCGCT
>JALSRW010000446.1 GCA_026984595.1 Alphaproteobacteria bacterium | reverse complement strand
TCCTTATGCGCCCGGCGCCTCCGGCAATCTCGCCACCGAGGATCTGCTCTACATGCTCCGGGGGATGGGCATCGAGACCGGGGTCGATCTCGACCGCCTGCTCGCCGCCGGACGTCTGATCACCGATGTGCTGGGCCGTCCGCCGGCCTCGCGGGTGGCCCGTGCCCTGGGCGCTTCCTGCCCGCCCTCCTAGGCGATGCGCTTGCGGAACGGATCCGCCGGATAGACCCCGAGCACCTCCACATGGTGGGCGAAGAAGCGCAGCTCCTCGAAAGCGAGCTGCACCCGCCGCTCCTCCGGATGGCCGAGAATGTCGGCATAGAAGCGGGCCTGGGCGAAGGTGCCGTCGATATAGCTTTCGAGCTTCACCATGTTGACGCCGTTGGTGGCGAAGCCGCCCAGTGCCTTGTAGAGGGCCGCCGGCACGTTGCGCACCTGGAAGACGAAGGTGGTGATGGCCGGCCCGTCGTGGGCGCCGGGATAGCGCGGCTCCCGGGCCAGCAGGAGGAAGCGGGTGGTGTTGTGCTCGGCGTCCTCGATATCCGAGGCCAGCACCTCGAGCCCGTAGATCTCGGCGGCGAGCTGGGAAGCGATGGCGGCGAGCGTCGGGTCGCGGGTCTCGGCCACCTCGGCGGCGGCGCCGGCGGTATCGGCCACCACCCGGGTGCGGTAGCCCCGGCGGCGGATGAAACTGCGGCATTGGCCCAGCGCATGGGTGTGCGAGAGTACCGTTCGTACTGTCTCCAGAGTGGCCCCCCTAGCCGCCAGCAGGTGATGGTTCACGCGCAGGAAATGCTCGCCGACGATGTGCAGGCCGCCACGCGGCAGCAGGTGATGCACGTCCGCCACCCGTCCGGCGACGGTATTGTCGACGGGAATCATGGCGTAGCGGGCGCGCCGTTCCCGCACCGCGGCGAAGGTTTCCTCGAAGGATTCACAGGGGAGCACCTCGAACTCGGGGAAGGCCCGCCGACAGGCCATGTGCGAATAGGCACCGAGCTGCCCCTGAAAGGCGATGGTGCGGGCCGGTTCCGTCACCACGCCGCCGTCTCCCTGCGCGTTCACTGCCCCCCTCCTGCCGCCGGTCGCGCCGCTTCCAGCACCGAGCGGGCGCGCGCCAGATCGTCCGGCGTATCGACGCCGAAGGGCAGCAGATCGACCAGCCGCACACCGATGGTCATGCCGTGTTCCAGCGCGCGCAACTGCTCCAGCCGTTCCCGCGTCTCCAAAGGCGCGCGGGGAAGGCGGGCGAAGCGCTCGAGCGCGCCGCGGGTGAACGCGTAGATGCCGATATGGTGCCATACCGGCCCCTCGCCCCAGGGTGTCGCCGCCCGGGTGAAGTAGAGGGCGCGACCGAGCTCGGGTGCCACCTCGCCGAAGCTGACCACCGCCTTGACCGCGTTGGGATCCTGCCGCTCGCGCGGATCATAGGTGGCGAACACCAGTGTGGCCATGTCCGTGCCCAGCCGCTCGAGCGGCTCCAGCACATGCCGCAGGCAGCTCGGATGAACCGTCGGCAGATCCCCCTGCAGGTTGATCACCCGCTGGAAACGGCGTTCGGGGTCGATCATGCCGAGGGCGGCGAAGATCCGGTCGGTACCCGAGGGCAATGCCGGATCGGTCAGGATCGCGTTGCCGCCGGCCTTTTCCACCGCCTCGGCGATGGCCTCCTCGGCGCAGGCGACATAGACCGGGCCGACCTCGGCCTCGACCGCCCGCCGCCAGACGAGGACGATCATGGGCTCGCCGCCGATGCGTGCCAGCGGCTTGTTGGGCAGGCGTTCCGACTTGAGCCGGGCCGGGATCAGGACCACGGTCGGCGGCCCCGTCTCGCCGGATTCTGCGTGTTTCGCCAAGGATGCACCTCGTTGCCAGGATGCCGAGCGGGCACGACCCCGGCTTGACCGATGCGGCCGGGCAGGATACCGAGCCGCAGGGCCGGCTGTGCAGGCGAGCCGTGCCGCAGGTTTTCCGCTCTTGCCA
>JALSRW010000445.1 GCA_026984595.1 Alphaproteobacteria bacterium | reverse complement strand
CAGATGGGTACCCTCGATGCCGGTCGCCCGGACATGGCTGCCGGCCGGCAGGTCGGGTCCGGTGACCGGCCATACCGTATCGCCCACCCGCACCCGGCCGGTGCCGGCCCGGATCGGCTCGACCAGTTCGAATTCCCGGCCGATCAGCCGTTCGCCGCGTCGGTTGAGGCTGTCCGCCTCGTCGCTCGCGCGCAGCAGGCCGAAACGGCGCTGGAGGTACAGCCAGCCGGAGACGGTGACCAGCCCCAGCCCGGCGAAGGAGAGGAGCTGCCATTGCCAGCCGAGAGCGGGCAGGAACCACAGCAGCGCTCCGGTCAGGAAGGCGCTCACCGCGAGCCACAGGAAGACGAAGCCCGGAGCGAAGATCTCGACCACCAGGAGGACCGCGGCGAACGCCCACCAGTACCAGAACAGGACGTTCATTCCCGTCCGGCTCCCTCCCAGGGGCCGGGACGGGCCGCAGGTGCGGCAGCGCCCGCCTGCCGGGCGAGTTCGGCGATGCCGGCCAGCGAGCCGAGGACGCCGGTCACCTCCACCGGCAGGATCAGGGTCTTCTGGTTGCTGCTCTTCGCGAATTCGGCGAGGGTCGTGAGATAGTTCTGGGCCACATAGTAGTTGATCGCCTGCACATCGCCGCCGGCCAGCGCCTGCGACAGCACCTCGGTGGCACGCGCCTCGGCCCGGGCCAGTCGCTCGCGGGCCTCGGCGTCACGGCTGGCCGCTTCCTTGCGCCCCTCCGCCTCGAGGACGGCCGCCTGCTTTTCCCCCTCCGCCTTGAGAATGGCCGCCTGCCGCTCGCCTTCGGCGAGCAGGATCTGGGCACGCTTGTCACGCTCGGCCTTCATCTGCCGGGCCATTGCCTCGACCAGATCCTGGGGCGGGCTGATATCCTTGATCTCGATGCGCGTCACCTTGACCCCCCAGGGCGCGGTCGCCTCGTCCACCACCTGCAGCAGACGGGCATTGATTTCGTCGCGCTTGGACAGGGCCTCGTCCAGGTCCATCGAACCCAGGACCGTGCGGATGTTGGTCATGGTGAGATTGAGAATGGCCCGCTGCAGATCGCGAACCTCGTACGCGGCCCGCGCGGCATCCAGTACCTGGGAGAAGACCACCCCGTCGACGGTGATCAGGGCGTTGTCACGGGTGATCACCTCCTGGGACGGAACGTCGAGCACCTGCTCCATCATGTTGAGCTTGGCGCCGATCCGATCGACGAAGGGAAGGATCACGTTGAGACCGGGGCGCAGCGTGCGCACATATCGGCCGAACCGTTCGACGGTCCATTCCTCGCCCTGGGGCACCGACTTGATCCCGAGGAACAGGAGCAGCAGGAACAGAACGACGAGGGCGATGACCAGGATGGAAAAGGCTTCGGGCAGCATGGCGGCGGCTCCGGACACGATAGGGGGATCACCGGTGGGTCGTCATATCGGGAGCTTTACGCCTGTGGGTACGGCTACGGCAATCTCCGATCTTGAGATCCGCCGCCCGGGCATGTAGGCAAAAGTGCCTTCCAGCGGCAGAATGGTTGCAGGTCTGCATTGATACGGAAATTCTACGACTGGACGATGCGTATGGCCGCCGGGCCCCGGGCCGGCTGGGCCCTCGGTGCGGTCTCCTTCGCCGAAAGCTCCTTCTTCCCGATCCCTCCCGACGCCATGCTGGTGCCGATGATCCTGGCACGGCCCGAGCGCGCCTACCGCCTGGCCCTGATCGCCACCGTGACCAGCGTGCTGGGTGGCATCGCCGGCTACGCGATCGGCTATTTCCTCTACGAATCGCTGGGCCGCCCGATCATCGAGTTCTACGGCTACACCGAAGGCTTCGAGACGATGCGGGCGACCTACCGCGAGTGGGGCCTGTGGATCATCCTGATCAAGGGGCTGACCCCGATCCCCTACAAGATCGTGACCATCGCAAGCGGCGTCTCGGGCTTCGCCCTCGGCCCCTTCATCCTCGCCTCGATCCTCACCCGCGGCGCACGCTTCTTTCTGATCGCCCTGCTGCTGCGACATTTCGGCGAGCCCATCCGGGTGTTCGTCGAGCGCCGGCTGACCCTGATCACCAGCGCCTTCCTGGTGCTCATCATCGCCGGCTTCGCCGCCCTGAAGTTCATCTGAGGAACCGGGAATGCGCCTCTCGCAACGCTCCCTGGCGATGCTTCTTCTGCTGCTCACCGCCGCCGGGCTCGGAGCTGCCTATGTGATGGAATACGGGTTCGGACTCGAACCCTGCCAGCTCTGCCTCTACCAGCGCTATCCCTACATGGCGGCGGTACTGGTGCTGGGCATCGGCCTCGCCTCCGGCATGCCGCGGGCGGCGCTGGCGGCGGCGCTGCTGCTCTATCTCCTCGATGCCGGCATCGCCCTCTTTCACACCGGCGTCGAGGCCGGGATCTTCCGCCTGCCGGAGGGCTGCGCGGCGGCCGGCCCGGCCGCCAGCCTGGCCGAGCTCAAGGCGCAGCTTCTCGCCACCGTGCCCCGCTGCGATCGCCCGGCGGCGATCATCCTCGGTCTTTCCATCGCCGCCTGGAACGCCGTCTTCGCCCTCGCCCTCGCCGCCCTCGCCGGTTTCGCCCTGTGGCGTGGCAAGGCCGGAACCGACGCGGCCGCGGCCCGCGCCTGATCGCCGCGAACGTGCTAGGTTCGGGGAGTAATCGGACTGCAACCGGCCTCTATCGGGGAGGAACGCGATGCTGAAGACCATTCTGGTGGCCGTCGACGGCTCCGAGCATGCCAAGAAGGCGGCGCGGTTCGCCGGCGATCTCGCCGGCCGTTACGAGGCCGAGCTGGTGATCGCCCATGTGCTGGTCAACCGGAAGATCCCGGAACCCCTGCGGCGTATGGCCGAGATCGAGCATCTGGTCGAGCCGGAGCCGCCCAGACCGCTCGGCCCGGGGATCCTGTCGACGGCCCCCGAGGACGATCTGGACGCCAAGATCATCGCCGCCCTGGGCGACAAGATCATGGCCGACGCCGAACTCGTCGCCCAGGAGGCGGGGGCGCGCCGGATCTCCAAGATGGCCCTCACCGGCGAGCCGGCCGACGCCCTCCTCGAAGAGGCCGAACGGGTCTCCGCCGATCTCATCGTCATGGGCACCCGCGGCATGGGAGATCTCGGCGCGCTCCTGCTCGGCAGCGTCTCGCACAAGGTCATCCAGCTCGCCGGATGTCCGGTGACGGTGGTCAAGTAGCCCCGTCACCGAGGGAGAAGACGGTGCGCCCGTCCACCAGGGTGCGCACCACCCGCCCGCGGAACTCCCGCCCCTCGAAGGCGGTGTTCTTGGAAAGCGAACGCAGCCCGGCCTCGGTCACCGTCCAGCGCAAGCCGGCATCGAACAGCACCAGATCGGCCGGGGCACCCACCGCCAGCCGCCCGCCTTCGATGCCGAGCAGGGAGGCCGGGCGCACGGTGAGGGCGGCGAGCAGGCGGAGCAGATCGATGCGACCGTCGTGCCAGAGTTGGAGGCAGGCGGCGAGCAGGGTCTCGAGGCCGACCACGCCGAAGGCGGCCTGAGCGAAGGGCACCCGCTTGCTCTCCTGGTCCTGCGGCGCGTGATCGCTGGCCACTACGTCGATGGTACCCTCGGCGAGTGCCTCGATCAGCGCTTCGCGATCCTCTTCCGTTCTGAGCGGCGGCGATACCTTGGCATAGGTGCGATAGCCCTCGACCTCGGCTTCGGTGAGCAGCAGGTGATGCGGGCTCACCTCGGCGCTCACCGGCAGACCCCGTGCCTTGGCCCGGCGCACCACCTCCACCGCCGCCGCGGTCGACAGATGGGCGACATGGTAGCGTGCGCCGGTCGCCTCCACCAGGCGCAGGTCGCGCTCGATCATGATTACTTCGGCGCAGGCGGGGATGCCGGGAAGGCCGAGACGGGTGGCCACCGGTCCCTCGTGCATGGCGCCGCCGGCGGCTAGAGCCGGCTCCTCGGGATGCTGGATCACCAGCGCGTCGAAGGCGGTGGCATAGGACAGCGCCCGCAGCATCACCCGGGCATCGGCGACCGCGCGGCAGCCATCGGTGAAGGCCACCGCGCCGGCCTCCCGCAGCAACCCCATCTCGGCGAGCTGCCGGCCCTCCGCGCCGCGGGTCAGGCAGGCACAGGGATGGACCTTCACCGATTTGAGCTTGCGCGCGCGGCGGGCGACGAACTCCAGCATCGCCGGATCGTCGAGCGGCGGGCTGGTGTCCGGCAATGCGGCGAGACTGGTGATGCCGCCGGCGGCGGCAGCCGCCACCGCACTGTCGATGCGCTCCTTGTGCTCGGCCCCGGGCTCGCCGAGCTGCACCCGCATGTCGACGAGGCCGGGAGCCAGGCAGAGACCGGTGGCGTCGATCTCCTCGACCTCCGGACCCAGCTCGCCGGCACGCAGATGCGGTCCGAGATCGGCGATCCGCCCGTCGCGCACGAGAAGCCCGCCGACCCGATCCAAGCCGCTTTCCGGATCGAGCAGCCGGCAGCCGAGCAGGGCCAGCGGCCGGCTCATGGGGCGGCCCGCAGATGGCGGGTGAGGTGATCGAGACAGGCCATGCGCACGGCCACCCCCATTTCCACCTGATCGAGAATGGCGCTGCGGTTGATGTCGTCGGCCACCACCCCGTCGATCTCCACCCCCCGGTTCATCGGCCCCGGATGCATGATCAGGGCGTCGGAACGGGCGGTCTCGAGCTTCTCCCAGGTCAGCCCGTAGAGGTGGAAATACTCGCGCAGGCTGGGCACGAAGCTGCCCTGCATGCGCTCGGTCTGCAGGCGCAGCATCATGACGATGTCGGCACCTTCGAGGCCGGCGCGCATGTCGTGGAACACGGCCACCCCGTACTGGCGGTCCATGCCCGCGGGCAGCAGGGTGGGCGGCGCCACCAGCCGGACCTGCGCCCCCAGCCGGGTCAGCAGGAGGATGTTGGAGCGGGCCACCCGGGAATGGGCGATATCGCCGCAGATGGCGATGGTGAGATCGCGGATGCGGCCCATGCGGCGGCGGATGGTGAGGGCGTCCAGCAGGGCCTGGGTGGGATGCTCGTGGCTGCCGTCCCCGGCGTTGATCACCGCACAGCGGACATGGCGGGCGAGCAGGGCCACCGCACCGCTGTCGTGATGGCGCACCACCAGCACATCGGGATGCATGGCGTTCAGGGTCATCGCCGTGTCGATCAGGGTCTCGCCCTTCTTGATGGCCGAAACCCCCACGGACATGTTGACCACATCGGCCCCGAGCCGCTTGCCGGCGAGCTCGAAGGAGGTGCGGGTACGGGTCGAGCTCTCGAAGAACAGATTGATCTGCGTGAGACCGCGCAGGAGGGCGAGCTTCTTGTCGCTTCTGCGGTTGAGCTCGACGAAGCCGTCGGCGGTGTCGAGGAGGGCCTCGATCTCCCCGGTTTCGAGCGGGGCGATGCCGAGCAGATGGCGGAACGGAGGAGCGCCGGAAGCAGCCATGGCGCCCGGATCATGCCCCGAGCATCCGGTCGCGACAAGCGCTGTGCGCGTGTTCTCAGCCGTCCGGTTCGAGCTCGGCGCGAAGGCGCAGCGCCTCGCTCGAAGGCGGCGTCTCGACATCCTCGAAGGTCAGCAGCGTCCCTTCGCGCACCGGCCGCACCAGCCGCACCCCATGGGCGAGGCCGATCGGCAGCAGCCCTTCGCGGGCGGCGCGTGCCGCCGGAACCAGCCGGCCCCAGACGCGGTAGCCGCCCTCGCCGTCAAGGGTCTCGCCGGCGGCCAGATCGCGCTTCGCGCAGGCCGCCACATCGCCGCGCCAGCCGCAGGCGGTACCGGTGGCTTCGCCGTCGAGCACGGCCCGGGCGACGCTGATGCCGAGCTCGAGCCCGATCAGGTGATAGGGCCGCCAGAGACTGGTGTAGCGGCCGCTCGGATCGGTCACCATGCCATAGTCGCGAAAGCAGCGGGCGGTGTAGGCGCCCGGCGCCTCGATCACCACATAGACACCCCAGCGGAGATCGCCCGCCACCGGGCTGCCGTCACGCTGCAGAGAGGACACCACCTCGACCATGCCCCGGCCCTCGAGGCAGCCGCCTTCCTCGCGCGGGCGCAGCACCGTCGCCAGATCGCCGGTGCCGGCCGGGGGAAAGCCGAGCCCGTCGGAAGGCACCGCCAGCCCGGTGGCATTGGCCACCGCCGCCATCTCGATCGCCGATTTGGTGCCGTCGAGGAAGGAGTTGAACATCTTCGAGTTCATCCCCGAAGCGGCGGCATGCTCGGCGGTGATCCCGTAATGCTGCCAGACGGTGTCCGGGGTGGAGGCGTGATAGGCGGGCAGATACTTGGTGCCCTTGCCGGCCGCGACCACCGGGAAGCCGCAGCTTCTGGCCCAGTCGACCAGTTCGCAGACGAGCGCCGGCTGGTCGCCGTAGGCGAGACTGTAGACCCGCCCGGCGGCGCGGGCGCGGCGGGCGACGGCCGGTCCGCAGAGCACGTCGGCCTCGACATTGACCATCACCACATGCAGACCGCGTTCGATGGCCAGGAGCGCATGGCGGGTTCCGGCGAGGGGATCGCCGGTGGCTTCGACCATAAGCTCGAGCCCGGGCCGGTCCAGGGCCTTCTCGGCATCGGTGAGGATCGGCAGCCGCGCGAGCTCCCCGGCGGTCCAGCCGGCCGCCTCCAGATTGCGTCCTGCCCGAGCCGGATCGAGATCGGCGACGACCGCGATCTCCATCCCCGGCGTGCACCGGGCCTGGGCCAGGAACATGGTCGCGAATTTGCCGCAGCCGATCACCGCGACGCGTACCGGGCGGCCTTCCCGCGCCCGCGCTTCGAGGCGTTCCCCGAGGCTCATGGCCTTCTCTCCCCCTTCGCCCCCCCAGTGGCAATGCGCCTGCCGGGAGGGAACAGGAAAAGCCGGCCGCCGGTCAAGAGCGGTCGGTGCCGCAAGGGTCGGCGGGTGCGGGAAGTCGAAGTCGGGGGAGGGCGAAAAAACAGGAGGCGCTTTCACGCCTCCTCTCGAGATCGGACCTGCGTGTGTGGGCTTGCGCCTCTTATGAGCTCCCTAATACACGTTTCCGGAACACCAGCCAAGGCAAAAGTGCCGGATAATCAAGGCGCGCTCTCAACTATGAGTTTACTCGACCGCTATTGCCTCAGCCCGGGAGGAGTGCCGGGCAGTCGTCGGCCGCCGACCGTGCAGCGGGCGACGCAGGCTTTTCCCCTCCTTCTCAGAGGCTGCGTTCGACGATCTTCTTCTTGATCTCGGCAATGGCCTTGGCCGGGTTGAGGCCCTTGGGGCAGGTGTTGGTGCAGTTCATGATGGTGTGGCAGCGGTAGAGCTTGAAGGGATCCTCGAGATCGTCGAGGCGGGCGCCGGTAGCTTCGTCGCGGCTGTCGACGATCCACCGATAGGACTGGAGAAGCACCGCCGGCCCCAGATACTTGTCCCCGTTCCACCAGTAGGACGGGCAGCTCGTGGAACAGCAGGCGCAGAGGATGCATTCCCACAGCCCGTCGAGCCGGGAGCGTTCCTCGGGGCTCTGCCGATACTCCTTCTCCGGCACCGGCGACCGGGTCTGAATCCAGGGGGAGATCGACTCGTACTGCGCCCAGAAGGGTTCGAAATCGGTGACCAGATCCTTGATCACGGTCATGTGCGGCAGCGGGTAGACGGTCACCGCCTCGCCCGGCACCTCCTCGATCGCCTTGATGCAGGCGAGGCCGTTGTGGCCGCCCATGTTCATGGCGCAGGAGCCGCATACCCCCTCGCGGCAGGAGCGGCGGAACGTGAGCGTGCTGTCGACCTCGCTCTTGATCTTGATCAGCGCGTCGAGAACCATCGGTCCGCATTCCGCGAGGTCGATCTCGTAGGTGTCGATGCGCGGGTTGGCGCCGGTATCGGGATCGTACCGATAGATCTGGAACTTCTTCGGCCGCTTGGCGCCCGGCTTGGCCGGCCAGGTCTTGCCGGGCTGGACGCGGGAATTGCTGGGAAGGGAGAATTCGACCATCGGTTGAAGATCCTCTGCTTTCGACCGCGTGTGTCAGTAGACCCGCTTTTGCGGCGGGAAGGGTTCGACCTCGTTGCTCAGCGTGTGCAGATGCACCGGTCGGGTGTCGAGACGCGGCCGATGATCGGCATCCACCCAGCAGAGCGTATGCTTGAGCCAGTTCTCGTCGTCCCGCTCGGGGTAGTCGTCGCGGGCGTGGGCGCCGCGCGATTCGGTGCGATAGAGGGCGGAGTTGATGGTCGCCACCGCCTGCAGCATGAGATTTTCGAGCTCCAGCGCCTCGATGAGGTCGGTGTTCCACACCCGGGAACGGTCTTCGAGCCGGATCTCGGCGAGACTCTTCGCCACCTCCTCGAGCTTGCGGCAGCCCTCCTCGAGCGTTCCCGCCTCGCGGAACACGCCGGCGTAGCGCTGCATGGTCCGCTGCATGGCGAGACGGATCTCCCCGACGCGGCTCGAACCCCGGGCATGGAGCAGGCGATCGACGCGGGCGACGGCCTGCTCGCCGGCATCCGCGGGAAGCTGCTTGTGGGGGGCGCCGGGGCGGACGGTCTCGACCGCGTGATGGGCGGCGGCGCGGCCGAAGACCACGAGGTCGATCAAGGAATTGCCGCCGAGGCGGTTGGCGCCGTGGACCGAGGTGCAGGCGGCTTCGCCGACGGCCATCAGCCCCGGCACCACGGCATCGGGATCGCCGTTCCTGAGCGCCACCACTTCGGTGCGCCAGTTGCTGGGAATGCCGCCCATGTTGTAGTGGGCGGTGGGCACCACCGGGATCGGCTCCCTGGTGACGTCGACGCCGGCGAAGATGCGTGCCGTCTCGGCGATCCCCGGCAGCCGCTCGTGGATCATCTCGGGATCGAGATGCTCCAGATGGAGCTCGATGTAATCCTTGTCGGGGCCGCAGCCGCGCCCCTCGTTGATCTCGATGGTCATCGCCCGGCTGACCACGTCGCGCGAGGCCAGATCCTTGGCGGTCGGGGCGTAGCGCTCCATGAAGCGCTCCCCCTCGGCATTGGTCAGATAGCCGCCTTCCCCGCGCACTCCCTCGGTGATCAGGCAGCCCGCCCCGTAGACGCCGGTCGGATGGAACTGCACGAATTCCATGTCCTGGAGCGGCAGCCCGGCGCGCAGGATCATGGCGTTGCCGTCGCCGGTGCAGGTATGGGCCGAGGTGCAGGAGAAATAGACCCGGCCGTAGCCACCGGTCGCGAGACAGGTCAGATGTGCATGGAAGCGGTGCATGCTGCCGTCCTCGATGCACATGGCGACGGCCCCGCGACACGCCCCTTCCTCGTCCATCAGCAGATCGAGGGCGAAATACTCGTTGAAGAACTCGACCTTGTTG
>JALSRW010000444.1 GCA_026984595.1 Alphaproteobacteria bacterium | reverse complement strand
GAGCGGGAACGGATGGGACGGGCGGAGATCACCCCCGCCGGCGCGTTCGAGGCCGGATCCTTCGCCTCCTTCACCCTGACCTACACCGCCGGCACCTACGGCATCGACGATACCGGCAGCATCAAGATCACCCACCGCTTCGCGAGCGACATGGGAACGCCCCAGTTCGACGATCCCGCCGCCCCGAACTACGTCACCGTCGAGGCCTCCAACGGGGCGGTGCTGGATGTCCGCTACGACGTGAAACAGAACATCCGCCCCTGGGACAAGACCCTGTATGTCAAGGTGGTGCGTGGATTTCTTCGTGAAGGAGATCGGGTCGTCGTGCGTTTCGGGGATCCGCGTGCCGGCTCGCCGGGCATGCGCCTGCAGACCTTCTGCGAGGAGAGCTTCGAGTTCCGGGTGCTGGTGGATGCCTTCGCCACATACGACTATGTGGAGCTGCCCGAGCAGCCGGTCATATCCATCGTCCCGGGACCGCCGGTGACCTTCCGAGCGGTGCTGCCGACTCTCCGCCGGCCGGGCCAGCCCTTCACGCTTTGCATCAAGGGCGAGGATCGCTGGGGCAATCCTTCCGATCGTTGCGACCATGTCTTCACCCTTCACCCGAACCAGCCGGTGGAAGGCCTTCCGGAGACCGTGCATCTGCGGCCCGGGGCCTTCGCCGCCACGGTTTCCGACCTGCGGGTGGCCGCGCCCGGCGATCTCGAGATCGCGCTGCTCGATGCCGAGGGCAGGGAGGTGGCGGTCAGCAATCCGCTGCGTATCGCCGAAACCGATCTCCTCGCCTGGTGGGCCGATATCCACGGCCAATCGGAGGAGACCATCGGCACGAATTCCGCGCGCGACTACTTCGCGTTCGCCCGCGATCGCGCCTTCCTCGACGTATCGGGCCACCAGGGCAACGACTTCCAGATCACCCGTGCCTTCTGGGAGGAGCTCAACGCCCTCACGCGCGAATTCAACGAGGACGGGCGGTTCATCGTCTTTCCGGGCTACGAATGGTCGGGAAACACCGGCCTCGGCGGCGACCGCAACGTGTTCTTCGCGAGCGAGGGGCGGCCGATCCGGCGATCCTCCCATGCGCTCGTCCCGGATCTCTCGGACGCCGACACGGATGTCACCACCGCCGAGGAGCTGTTCGCCGCTCTTCGGGGAGAGGATTGCTTCGTGATCGCCCATGTCGGTGGGCGCTACGCCGATATCCGCCGTGCCCATGACGGCCGCCTCGAACGGTCGGTGGAGGTCCACTCCGCCTGGGGCACCTTCGAATGGCTGCTCCACGACGCCTTCGAGCTGGGCTACCGGGTGGGTGTGGTGTGCAATTCGGACGGGCACAAGGGGCGGCCGGGTGCCAGCCATCCCGGAGCCAGCATGTTCGGCGCCTATGGCGGACTCACCTGCCTGCTGGCCCCGCAACTGACCCGCCCGGCCATTCTCGAGGCCTATCGCCGCCGTCATCACTACGGCACCAGCGGCTGCCGGCTGTTCCTCGATGTCCGCGCCGAATTCGATGGGCCGGCCGAACTGTTCGAGGAGGATCCGGCGCTGGGAGCCGCCGCCTCGCGCCCGGTGCGCCGGGCGATGATGGGGGATATCCTGCGCTCCGCGGACGCGACCCTCACGCTTCGTGTGGATGTGCTGGCGGGGGCCGCGGTGGAGCGGATCGAGCTTTGCAACGGCACCGAGATCCTGGAGACCTTCCGCCCCTGGGGCGAGGCCGAGCTCGGCTCCCGCATCCGGGTGATCTGGGAAGGGGCCGGATATCGCGGCCGCGGCCGTCAGACCGTGTGGGACGGCCATGCCGAGCTCGAAGGCAACCGCTTTCGCCGCCTCGGGCCGATCAACTCCTGGAACCTCGACAAGCGCTTTGTCCAGACCGCACCCCACCGCCTCGAATGGACGGCGGTCACCACCGGCAATTTCGGCGGCTTCGATGCCTGGCTGGAAGAGGGCGAGGCCGGCACGCTGCGCATCGACACGCCACTCGTGCAATGTACGCTTCCGATCGCCGAAATCGGCCGCGAGGACACCGTCTTCGAGGCCGGCGGGCTGGGCCGGCGGCTGCGCATCTTCCGCCTGCCCGAGACCAATCCCCATCGGGCGGTGACCCTGGAGCGGCGGATCGAGCTTCGCGAATCTGGCGACAATCCCCTCCATGTCCGCCTCACCCTGGAGGACGGCCACCGGGCCTGGTCGAGTCCCGTCTACGTCTTCCGCTAGGAGGGAAAGGGCGGTTGGTTGCGCGACCCCTCGAACGGCTGCTGCGGCGCCTCGCGCGCCGCATGGGCTATGATCTGCTGCGGCGGGACAAGCCGCGCGAGGCGGCCGCCCAGCTCGTCGCCACGCTTCGCCGTTTCGAGGTCGATGCGGTACTCGATGTCGGTGCCAATACCGGCCAGTACGCACGGCGCCTGCGGCGCGCGGGATATGGAGGGCCGATCCTTTCCTTCGAGCCCCTGCCGCCGGTACATGCGGCACTGGTGAAGGCGGCACGCGGCGATCCCGCCTGGCGGGTGGCGCCGCCCATGGCGCTCGGGGACGCCGAGGGCGAAGTCACCATCGCCCGCTCGGCCGAGAGCGACATGAGCTCGGTCCTGCCGCAGACCCCTCTGCTGCAGCGCATCTCCCCGAGTGCGGCGATCGAGGAGCGGGTGCGGGTGCCGCTGCGGCGTCTCGACTCGCTGACGGAGATCGATCCCGCCTGGCGGCGGATGTTCCTCAAGATCGATGTCCAGGGCTTCGAGCCCCGGGTTCTGGAGGGGGCGGCGGGGCTCTGGCCGCGCATTGTCGGCGTGCAACTGGAAATGGCACTGGTTCCGCTCTATGAGGGCGAACAGGAGTTTCGCGCCATGATCTCCGCCATGGAGGCACGCGGCTTCGCGTTGCATCTGCTGATCCCGGGCTATTTCGAGCGCAAGCTCGGCCGGCAGCTCCAGGTGGACGGGGTGTTCTACCGGCAGGATGTCGGAACGGAGAGGAAAGCGTGACCAACATCGAGCCACCCACCGGCCTGCTCGATCGGGTGCTGGTGCCCATCCACCGTCAGGGCTGGCCGTTCATCGCCCTCTTCTTCGCGGTGGCGGTGATCCTCGGCTTTCTCTGGGAGCCGCTGTTCTGGCTGGGGCTGCTGGCCACCGCCTGGTGCGTCTTCTTCTTCCGCGATCCGCCGCGGGTGACGCCGCTCGATCCCGATCTGGTAACCAGCCCGGCCGACGGCATCGTCCAGAGCGTCGCAAGCCGCGTGCCCCCGCCGGAACTGGAGCTCGGCAGCGAGCCTCTGCCCTGTGTCAGCGTCTTCATGAACGTGTTCGACGTCCATGTGAACCGCACGCCGGTGCCGGGGCGGCTCCTGCGCAGGGCCTATCACGCCGGTCGCTTCCTGAACGCCTCCTTGGACAAGGCGAGCGAGGAGAACGAGCGCCAGAGTTTCCGCATCCTGTCGGAGACCGGCAGGGAAGTCGGTCTGGTGCAGATCGCCGGCCTCGTCGCCCGCCGCATCAAGGGCTTCGTCGAGGAGGGCGCGCAGCTGGCTCCGGGTGACCGCATCGGTCTCATCCGCTTCGGCAGCCGCTGCGACGTCTATCTGCCGGCGGGCACCGCCCCGCTGGTCTGCGTCGGGCAACGGGCGATCGCCGGCGAGACGGTGCTGGCCGCGCTCGAGGGTCCGCAGGTAGCACGAAAGGGGAGGGTATCGTGAAGAGCCCCGGCAAGGACGTTCTGCGCGCCCGGGAGCGCCGTCGCCGCCTGCGGGCACGGCCGCTCCTGCATCTGGTTCCCAATCTCTTCACCATTCTCGGCCTCGGCGCCGGCCTCACCGGCATGCGCTACGCCTTCGATGCCCGCTACGAGCTGGCGGTGGCATTGATCGGCGTGGCCATCGTCTTCGACGGGCTGGACGGGCGCTCGGCGAGGATGCTGCGCATCACCAGCAAGCTCGGCGCCCAGCTCGACAGCCTCGCCGATTTCCTGAGCTTCGGGGTGGCGCCGGCGATCATCGTCTATCTCTGGAGCCTGCACGAGGTGCGCGGCGTGGGCTGGGCGCTGGCGATGCTGTTCGCTACCTGCTGCGCGCTGCGTCTGGCCCGCTTCAATGTCGAGCTGGAGGATCCCGAAAAACCGCGCTGGACGCTCTACTTCTTCTCCGGGATCCCGGCGCCGGCGGCGGCCGGCCTCGCGCTCCTGCCGCTGGTCGCCTCCTTCGTGCTGGGCGAGGGGGTGATGCGGAGCTGGAGTCTGAATGCCGCCATGTTCCTGTTCGTGGCGCTGATGATGGTGAGCCGGGTGCCGACCTTTTCCATCAAGCGGATCCGGGTCGAGCCGCATTATATCGTGCCGGTGCTGGTGGTGGCGATGCTGGTGGTGGTGTTCCTGGTCACCGAGCCCTGGACCACCCTCTCGGTGATGGGGGTTCTCTACCTGCTGTCGATCCCCGTCAGTGTGCTCGTCGCCCATCGCATGCAGCGGCGCGAGCCGGAGCAGCCGGCGCCGGCCGAGGCCGCCGGCGGGGAGGGCGGGGCGTCGCGTATCGTCTCCCTCGAGCCGCGTGGACCGCGCGGCTGAGGCCGGGTGTCGTGCTCGACGCCCGCCTGCGCCCGGTCATCGATCCGCCGCTCGCACGCCTCGCCGCCGTCCTCGATCGCCGCGGCATCTCCGCCAATGCGGTGACCCTGGCGGGTTTCGCCGTCGGTGTCGCGGCCGTCCTCGCGATCGCGGCCGGCGCTTTTGCGGCGGCGCTGGTGCTGTTCCTGTTCAATCGGCTGGGCGACGGTCTCGACGGGGCGCTGGCGCGGCGGCACCGGATCACCGATCTCGGCGGGTTTCTCGACATCGTCCTCGACTTCCTGATCTATGCTGGCCTGGTGTTCGGCTTCGCCCTCGCCGATCCGGACCGCAACGCGCTGGCCGCCGCCTTCCTGCTGTTCGCCTTCATGGGTACCGGTTCCTCCTTTCTGGCCTTCGCCATCATGGCCGCCCGGCGCGGGCTGGAGAGTGATGCGCGGGGTCCGAAGTCGCTCTATTATCTGGGCGGGCTGACCGAAGGCACCGAGACCATCCTGTTCTTCCTGCTGGCCCTGCTGCTGCCGGCCCGGTTTCCGCTGCTCGCGGTGCTGTTCGGTGCGATGTGCTGGCTCACCACCGCCGCCCGCATCGCCACCGCCTGGCGGTTGCTGCGGGTGGCCCGCCCCTCCCCACCTTGCCCGGGCCGGCGCGAGCCGTCATAGACGGGACCGGCCATCATCCGGAGTGTCCGCCATGAGCTATCGCACCATTCTCGTTCTGGTCGCCGAGGATCCGCGCCTCGACGAGCGGCTCGCCACCGCCCGGACACTCGGCCAGCGCTTCGACGCCCATGTCCTCGGCCTCCACATCATGCCATTGCCCGTCGTACCGCTGGGATATGGCGAGGCGGCGGCCTATGTCGGGCCGGAGATCATCGAGGCCCAGCGCGCCGCCAATGCCGAGGTCGCCGCCCGGCTGCAGCAGCGGTTCGAGGCGGCACTCGCCGAACTGGCGCCGGATGTCGCCTGGCGCGCGGTGGAGGGCGATCCGGCGGTGGCGGCCCTGCAGGCGGCGCGTACCAGCGATCTGGTGGTGGCCCCGCAGAGCGATCTGCACGGCCTCGACCTGCTCGAGCCCGACCTCGCCGAGCATCTGGCGATGGGGGCGGGGGTGCCGGTGCTGATCTTGCCGCGGGGTGGCTGGAAGGCCGATCTCGGCCGCCGCGTCCTGATCGCCTGGAACGGTTCGCGGCAGGCGACGCGGGCGGTGCACGACGCCCTGCCGTTGCTGGCGCACGCCGACGGCGTCACCCTGCTGACGGTCGGCGAGGAGGCAGCGGAGAGCGCCGAGGAGGCCATCGCCATGCTGACCCGCCACGAGCTCGAGGTCACCGGCGAGCAGGTGGCCGAGGTCGGCGAGCCGCTGGGCGCCTTCCTGCTCCGCAAGGCCGCCGAGCACGGCTGCGACACCCTGGTGATGGGCGCCTACGGGCATTCGCGGTTGCGCGAGCTCATTCTCGGCGGCACCACCCGGCACATCCTCGCCCATGCCGAACTGGCGGTGCTGGCCAGCTCCTGAAGTCCCGGGGCGATCTGGCCCGGATCGCCGATCTGTGCTAGCCGCCGGACGGCGCAACGAGAACGGGCACGGGAGGTAGCAGCGATGCGACGCTTAGGAATGGTGATGCTGGCCATGGGTTGGGCGCTCGGCCTTTCCCAGGCGGCCGATGCCGAGACGCGGATCACCTACAAATCGGCCAAGGCCGGGACATCCTACTATCAGATGGCCGTCGAGCTCGCCGAAGCGGTCAAGAAGGCTTCCGAGGGCGAGATCATCGTCACCGTCGAGGAGAGCCAGGGCTCGGTGCAGAATGTCAAGGAAGCGGCGGTCCGCAGCGGCAACTATGTGTTCACCAGCCCGCCCGGACTGATCCGCCGTGCCATGGCCGGCAAGAAGCCTTTCGCGCCCGCGAATCCGGCCTTCGAGAATCTGCGCTCGCTGTTTCCGATTCCCAGCCTGACCATGCATTTCGTGGTGCGGGCCGACCGCGGCATCGAGAGCTTCGCCGATCTCGCCGGCAAGACCTTCCTCATCGGCAAGGGCAGCTTCGGCGCCCGCGAAGCCAAGCGCACCCTGGAGCTGTTCGGGGTCCAAGGGGTGAATCTGGTCGAAAGCGAGCTCAGCAACGCCGTCGCCGCCCTCAAGAACGGCCAGATCGACGGCTTCGCCACCGCCGGCTCCTGGCCGGCCCCCAATGTGGTGGAGGCGGCCGCCTCGGTGCCGGTGCGCATCCTGTCGATGACCGACGAACAGGTGGCCGAGACCGGGCGCACCAAACTCGTCATTCCCGCCGGCACCTATCCCGGGATGGATTCCGATGTGGTCACCACCTCCCTGCCGGTGGGCGCCTACACGGTGACCGGGATGGAGGAGGAGGCCGCCTATCTGTTCACGAAGGACTACTGGGAGACCCGCGAGCAGCGGGCCAGCGCCTCGCCCTGGTGGAAGGGGGTGACCCCGGACGGCCTCGTCACCCTGGCCGCACCGCTCCATCCGGGTGCCAGGCGCTATTACGAGGAAGCCGGCTTCACGCTACCTGCCAACCTCCAGTAGAGGCCGGCCCGCGTGACCGAGGTGCGGCGCTGGGCCGAGCGCGTCCTCGCCGCCCTCACCGTCGGCTTTCATCTCTGGCTGCTGTTCGAGGGGCTGCTCTCGAACCTCGTGAGCCGCCCCATCCACATGGCATTGGCGGTGCCCTGGGTGCTGCTGCTGGCACCCGCCGCCAACCGCTTCGCGCTCTGGTCGGGCCGCATCCTCGGCATTGGCGCGATCGCGGGGGCGCTGTGGATCGTCTGGAACTACCGGCTGCTCGATGAACAGTACGGCATGCTGGTCGGCGGTTTCCAGTACGGCCTCGCCATCCTCCTGATTCTGGCGGTGCTGGAGATGGCCCGGCGGGTGGTGCGGCTGGCGCTGCCGACGGTGGCCGTGCTGGCGCTTCTCTACGGTCTGTTCGGCCAATACATCCCCGGCGAGTTCGGTCATCCCGGCATTCCCTGGGCCAGCCTGCTCGGCAATCTGACCATCGCCGAGGCCGGCATCTGGGGGCCGCTCACCGGGGTTTCGGTCAACATCGTCGCCATCTTCGTCATTCTCGGCGCGGTGCTCTCCGCCGGCGAGGCGGGTACCGGCTTCATGGCGCTGGCCATGCGCATCGCGGGCCGGCTCCGGGGGGGAGCGGCCAAGGTGGCGGTCCTCGCCTCCGCCCTGTTCGGCTCGCTCTCGGGCTCGGCCAGCGCCAATGTCGCCTCCACCGGCGCCGTCACCCTGCCGATGATGAAGCGGCTCGGATATCCGCCGGCGCTGGCGGCGGCGGTGGAGGCGGTGGCCTCCACCGGCGGCCAGATCATGCCGCCGCTGATGGGGGCCGGTGCCTTCGTCATGGTCGAACTGCTGCAGATCCCCTACAGCCGGGTGATGACCGCGGCATTGCTGCCGGCGCTGCTCTTCTTCTTCGCCTGCTGGGTGGGTATCGATCTCGCCGCCCGGCGCCACCGGCTGGTCGCCATCGGCCGCGAGGATCTTCCCTCCACCGATCTCTTGCTGCGCACCGTCCCCTTCTTCCTGCTGCCGCTGGGGCTGCTCCTGTGGCTCTTGCTGGGGCGCGGGGTCACCGCCCAGCTCGCCGCCGCCTGGGCGGTGTTCCTGGCCTTCGCCCTGCTGCTCACCGATCGCCGTCTCCGCTTCGAGCCGGCGGCCGTCCTCGGTCGGCTGGAGCGGGCGATTCACGATGCCGCCCGCCAGATCGCCGCCATCGCCTCGATCATCATCTGCGCCGGGCTGGTGATCGGCGTGCTCAATCTCACCGGGCTCGGGGTCAAGGTCACGAGTGTCATCCTCGGCCTTTCCGGCGGCCGGCTCCTGCCGGCGTTGCTGCTGACGGCACTCGCCTGTCTCCTCCTCGGCATGGAAGTGCCGACCACCGCCGCCTATGTGATCGCCGTTTCGGTCGCCGGGCCGGCCCTGCAGCAGCTCGGCCTCGAGGGGCTGATGGCCCATCTGTTCGTATTCTGGTACGCGCTGCTCTCGACCATCACGCCGCCGGTCTGCGGCACCGTGTTCATCGCCTCGGGCATGCTCGGCGCACCCTGGCTGGCGACCGCCTTCCACGCCATGCGGCTGGGGCTCGGCCTTTATCTGGTGCCGCTCGGTTTCGTCGTCGAGCCGGCGCTGATCGATCCGCTGGCGGCACCGGGCGCGGCGCTGCTCGCATTCGTCAAGATCGGCACGGTGCTGGCCGCTCTCGCCTGGGCGCTCGGGGAGCTGCGTGCGCGGCCGGTGACCGGCGGTCTGGTGGCCGGCCTGGCGCTTCTCCTGCTCGCTCTGCCGCTCGGCGCGCTCAGCCCGTTTTGAAACCGCGCGATCACGAACGGGTGAACATGGGCCGCGGCGTTCGCCGCCGCCGGCCGGTCTGCCGCTGGCCCGTATCGGCGGCATCGCCCTCGGCGCCTTCGGGCTCTATATGCTGCTCGGAGCCTGAGGAAGGAGACCGTCACCATGGAAGAGCAGGTCGCCGCGCATTATACGCGGGAGGATCTCGCGAGCCGCCTGCTGGCGCTGCTGGAGGCGCAGGGCCGCGATCCCGGGCGGCTGCGGCCGGAGGACCTGATCGGCAGCGAGGACATGCATGTCGGTGGGCGCAAGGCCACCGAGCGCTTCGCCGAAAGCCTGCCCCTGCAGCCCGGCATGGAGCTCCTGGATATCGGCAGCGGCCTCGGCGGCGCCGCCCGTCTGTTCGCCTTGGCCTACGGCTGCCGGGTCACC
>JALSRW010000443.1 GCA_026984595.1 Alphaproteobacteria bacterium | reverse complement strand
TGTGACATCTTCACCGATGTCGACGGCGTCTACACCAGCGATCCGCGGATCGTTTCCAAGGCCCGCAAGCTCGACCGCATCACCTACGAGGAAATGCTGGAAATGGCGTCGGTCGGCGCCAAGGTGCTGCAGACCCGCTCGGTGGCGCTGGCCATGCGCCACAAGGTGCGGCTGCAGGTACTTTCCAGCTTCGAGGACAAGCCAGGCACACTGGTGGTTGACGAGGATGAAATCGTGGAAACGCAGATCGTGAGCGGTATCGCCTACACCCGGGACGAAGCCAAGGTGTCCGTGGTGCGGGTGATGGACCGGCCGGGTGTCGCGGCGGCGCTGTTCGGGCCGCTGGCCGAGGCCAATATCAATGTCGATATGATCGTGCAGAGCGTGTCGCGCGACGGGGTCCATACCAACATGACCTTCACCGTCAGCCGTGCCGATCTGCCACGCGCCCGGGCGGTGCTGGAATCGGTACGCGACCAGGTCGGCTTCGAACGGGTCGATGCCGATGACGAGATCGTCAAGATCTCGGTGATCGGCGTCGGCATGCGCAGCCATGCCGGCATCGCCCATCGCATGTTCCGCACCTTGGCCGACCGGGGTATCAACATCCAGGCGATCTCCACTTCCGAGATCAAGGTCAGCGTACTGATCGCCGAGGAGTACACCGAGCTGGCGCTCAGAGCATTGCATTCGGCCTACGGGCTCGATCAAAGTTGAGAAGAGAATTCCCGCCCATGCCCGCCTATCCCCGACACGACCGTCTGCACGCGCTGTGGCAGCGCGGCCGTGCGCTGCTCGGTACCGAGCTGGCGGTGATGTGCGGTGCCATGACCTGGGTCTCGGAGCGCAATCTGGTATCGGCGATTTCCAATGCCGGCGGTTTCGGGGTGCTGGCCTGCGGTTCGATGGGGCCGGATCTGCTGGAGGCCGAGATCGCCGCCACCCGGGAACGCACCGACAGGCCTTTCGGGGTCAATCTGATCATCATGCATCCCGAGCTCGAGGCCCTGGCCGACATCTGCATCCGCACCCGTGTCAGCCATGTGGTGCTGGCCGGCGGTCTGCCCTCGCCGGCCATCATCCGCCGCCTCAAGGAGGGCGGGGTCAAGGTGCTCTGCTTCGTGCCCAGCCTCGCCATCGGCCGACGTCTCGTGCGCAACGGTGTCGACGCCCTGATCATCGAGGGCTCGGAGGCGGGCGGCCACATCGGCCCGGTGGCCACCTCGGTGCTCGCCCAGGAGATCCTGCCCCACATGCGCGAGGTGCCGGTGTTCGTCGCCGGCGGCATCGGTCATGGGGAGGCGGTCGCCGCCTATCTGGCGATGGGGGCGGCGGGCGTGCAGATGGGAACGATGTTCGTCTGCGCCGAGGAATCGGTCGCCCATCCGGCCTTCAAGAGGGCCTTCATCCGGGCCAGTGCGCGGGACGCGGTGCCCACCGTGCAGATCGATCCCGAGTTCAAGGTGATTCCGGTGCGGGCCATCGCCAATGCCGGCACCCGCGAGTTCGTGCGCACCCAGCTCGAGATGATCGAGCGCTACCGGCGGGGCGAGATCTCCTACGAGGAAGCCTCGCTGGCGATCGAGCATTTCTGGGCCGGCTCGCTGCGGCGGGCGGTGATCGACGGCGATGTCGAGCGCGGCTCGCTGATGGCCGGCCAGAGTGTCGGCATGGTCCGGACCATCCGCCCGGTGCGCGAGATCCTCGGCGAACTGGTGACACAGGCCGAAGCGGCACTGGCACGCCTCGAGCGGGGCCGCCAGCCGGCGGCCGGTCCGGCGTGAACGCGCCCGCGGGCGGCTGGGGCGCCCCCGAGCTCTCGGGCGAAGCCCGGCGCGCCGCCGATCATTCCGGAGCCCGCCGCCTGCTGCGCCGTCTCGTCGAGGTGGTGGCCGAACCGGTCAGCCCGCAGGAACGGCTCGACCGCATCGTCACCATCATCGCCGCCAATCTGGTGGCCGATGTCTGTTCCATCTACATCCTGCGCGCCGGC
>JALSRW010000442.1 GCA_026984595.1 Alphaproteobacteria bacterium | reverse complement strand
CACATATGTCACGCAGGCCGGAGTGTGACCCGGCGTGTGCAGCACCTCGGCGGCGGTGGTATCGGTGCGTCCGGCGGCATCGTCGTAGTCGAGCACCGAATCGATGATGGCACAACGTGCCGTCTCCGGATCGGCCACCATATGACTGAAGGTGTGTGTGGCTTCGTCGAAGAAGGGCGTCACCTCGGGGGCTGGCATGACTCGGTTCCCGGCGTTCTGGCGATTGCTTGCCGGGACACAATATCACGGGTCGCTAATATGCGCGAGCCCGAAAATGCGAGGAAGGCGGCTCAGGAAACGGCCGGCGGCTCGCAGGCCGCGCGCGCCAGCAGCGAGAGCGCCCGGCGCCCGTCGAGGCCAGCTTCGCCGATGATGACGAAACGGCTGCGCGGTGTCTCGCCCGGCTGCCAGGGACGATCGAAATAGGTCTCCACACGTGCGCCCACCGCCTGCAGGACGAGGCGGATGGGACGTCCGGTGATATGGGCGAACCCCTTGATGCGATAGACCGGTAACTCGCGGGCGAGAAGCCGTGCCGCTTCCATGAGCGCCTCAGGGGAGCCCACCGTGCCGAGCTCGATCACGAGGCTCTGGAACGCATCGTGCTCGTGCGGCGCTCCCTGATCGTGATGGGAGGGGCGGCTGTCGAGATCGTCCTCGGCCCCCGCACCGATGCCCAGCAGCACGGCAGGATCGAGGGCGCCGTGACGGGCAGGCAATAGCCCCGCTCCCGGGCGCAGGTGGCGGCGGACGGCTGTCTCTGCCCGGGTCCGGCCGGCTTCGTCCACACGATCCATCTTGTTGAGCACCACGAGATCGGCACAGAGGATCTGCTCCTCGAAGAGCTCCTCCAACGGTGTCTCGTGATCGAGGGAGGGATCCTCCTGTCGCAGCCGCTCCAGGGCGCGCGGATCGGCGGCGAACAGTCCATCCGCCACCGCCGCGGCATCGATCACCGCGATTACGCCGTCGACCGTGGCGCGGGTGCGGATTTCCGGCCAGGTGAAGGCCTTCACGAGCGGTTTGGGCAGGGCGAGACCGGAGGTTTCGACGACGATGTGATCGGGCGGCGGGGAGCTGTCCAGGAGACGGCGCATGGTCGGCAGGAAATCGTCGGCGACGGTGCAGCAGATGCAACCGTTGGCGAGCTCGATGATGGATTCCGCCTCGCAGCCGGCGATGCCGCAGCCCGTGACGATTTCGCGATCGACCCCGAGCTCGCCGAATTCGTTGATCACGAGCGCGATGCGCCGGCCGTTCGCATGCTCCAGCAGATGGCGGACGAGGCTGGTCTTGCCGGCACCGAGAAAGCCGGTGATCACGGTGACGGGAACTCTGCCCTGCATGCGCTTCTCCGTGAGAGGTGCGAGGAGTTCAGTGAACGGGACGCGGCCGTCGCAGCCGGGCCAGCCTCTGGCGCGGCCATTCCGCGGTCTCCCGCAGCAACAGGAAAAGCTCCGCCGCCACCGGGGATCGCCGTGGCAGGCCGGCATAGGCACGGATCAGCACGCGGGCGGCATCGGCCGCATCGATCCCGGGCCCCAGACGCAGCAGCCAGCAGAGGAGCAGATCGCGCGCATCGAGGCGGGATGGATCGGCAGTCAACCCGTCACGGATCACGGCACCCGGATCGCAACGGCCGAGGTCGAGCGGAACGGAATCCCGGTGGATGAGCATCGCTGGTCTCCCTTCGGGGGCACCCCGCCCCGAGAAGCCGGTGGCACGCAGGCGATGGCAGGTCTCCTGGCTCGCGGGTCCCGGCCTCGACCGCCTTCCCGGTTGCCCAGTGGCGTTTTCGGTCTCGGCTCGCCGCCTACAGTTGCGGGGGCAGCGCCGGCCTTGGCCGCGATCGGCCGCACCGGCTTCCCTCTTCGTCCCCTTTCGGGAAACCATCGCAAGTCCAGCCTAGACCGGCGCCGCCACGCTGGCAATCGCCGAGGCGTCGCCGATGTCGCGGCGATGCGAGCCGGCGCCACGGCGGCGATCGCTGCGCCTTAACCAAACGGCAACCCGGAGCGGCTATAGGGGAATGACCAGGGCTACTCGCGGACCGGCTGCCGATGCGTCCACTCCATGTGCTGATCGTCGACGACACACGCAGCGAACGCGTGCTGCTACGGCATGCGCTGACCGATCTGCATCGCCGTCTCTCGATTCTGGAGGCCGCGGACCATGCCGAGGCCCTGGCTCTGTTCCAGAAGCAGCCCATCGACCTGGTCTTTCTCGACATCCGCATGCCCGGGGTCGACGGAATCGGCGTCCTCCGGGATATCCTGGATCTCGATCCCCGTGCCTTCGTCGTGATGATCTCGCATTTCAGCACGCGCGAACATGTGGTACGGGCGCTGCGTCACGGCGCCGCCGATTTCGTCGTCAAACCGTTCGCCTACAGCAAGCTGGCGGAGATCTTCGCCCGTTACGAGAGCGAGCGCATGGAGCCGGTCAGGCCGCCGATCCCGTCAGCCTGAGGGGCGGGCGAATCGTCGCCTCGCGCACCAGCCGGTCGACCAGCCATCCCTGGTAGCGGCGGATCGCCAGCGATGCTCCGAGTTCCAGCGCCTGGCGATGATCGCAATTGGTCAGGATCAGCCGTTCCCGCGGCAGCCCTTCGAGGATTCGGGCAAAGCCGGATGCGGCCATTGCCGCCGCGTTCTCGGCCGACCAGACGAGCTTGTAGAAATCGGCCTCGAACATTTCGGGGCGGAGTGCCGCCAGCGCCGGCCCCGGAACCAGCCGGTCGACCGCCAGCCGGTAGCCGGAGCGCTGCAGCGCGGCGATGCGGCCGCTGCCGGCTTCGAGGTCTCGCAGCCAGTCGAGCCAATGCAGTTCGATCACGAGCTGTCGACGCTGGGAAGGGGAGAGCGCCCGGTCGAAGCGGACGAATTCCGGGGTGGCGAGGCTGGCCAGGGAAAGATTGATTCCCACGGGCTGACGCACGTACGGGCGTTCCAGCAGCAGCTCGATCAGCAGCAGGCGGTCGATATGCGCCAAGAGGGCCGGAAACAGCGGCGCCTCGGGCGCCAGGGCGAGATCCGGAAAGAGCTTCTTTCGCAGTTCGAAGATGCTCGTGAAGATTTCCACATAGACGGTCTCGAACCGTTCGCCGAGACGGCAGACCTGCTGGCGGCGCAGGAAACGGCCGAGCTCGGCGCCGTCGAGAAGACGCTCGGCCTCCTGCAGGGTCTCCGAGGTCAACGGCCCGCGCGGCGGCGGGCAGTCCTCGTTCCGTTCCGGCTGGGGAGACGGCAACGCTGCCGTCGCCGCCGGCCGCTTCTCGATCCGACGCCCGGCCGGCGGGGCGCTGCGGCGCCTGCGATCGGCGATCCGCTCGAGGGTCAGGCGCAGCCGCTCGTATTCCTCGGGAAGCGCGAAGGCCTCGACCGAGCCCTGCCAGGAGGGCGTTTCCTCGCCACCATCCTCCTCGACATCGAGAATGACCGCGAGCTGCGGTGCCAGATCCTGTTGCGGGCGCGGGGTCCAGAGCAGGTAGCTGTCTCCCGGCAGGGCGTGGAATGCCCCGTCGAGCCGCGCCGCCAGCTCCTCGAGGCTGTTGCGCAGATAATGGTAGAAGGCCGGATGGCGGGGCACGCGGGTGAGGCGGGCCAGCGACACCAGGGCGACGGTCGCCCGGCGGCCACTGCGGTAGAGGCGGCGAAGATCGGACAGGCAGGCCTCGATGTGCATCGCGGCTCCCGGAATGGCGGTGCCGGGGGAGGATGGCGGCCCGAGGTTAAAAACCGGTTTACGCTGACCGAAGGGAAGGGACTTGATAGCTGGGGGCGACCCGGCCAGAAAGGCGCGGCCGGGCCATGCGGCCGGCTTTGTCACGGGATTCGTGGGTGGGGGGAGGAATGGCCCGTTCGAGCACCGTGGTCGATCGTCTTTCGGGGGAACGCCGTGATCTGGCGGTGATCGCCCTGATCAGCGTCGGCCATTTCTTTTCCCATTTCTACATCCTGGCGCTGCCGCCGCTGTTTCCGGTGCTCGCCCGGGACCTGTCCATCGGCTACGGCAAGCTGGGGCTGGCGCTGGCGGCGCTCAACGTGACCACCGCCATCTTTCAGGCCCCGATCGGCTTTCTCGTCGACCGCTACGGACCGACCGCCATCCTGATCGCCGGCCAGGCCGTGTTCGCCGGTGCCATCGCCGGGGTCGGCCTGGTCGACGGCTTTCCGGAACTGCTGGCGCTGATGGCCCTGGCGGGGCTGGGCAACGCCGTCTACCACCCGGCCGATTACGCGATCCTCGCCTCGCGGGTGAGCGATGCGCGGATGGGAAGGGCCTTCTCGGTCCATACCTTCGGCGGGTATCTGGGTTTCGCGGCGGCGCCGGTCTGCATCGTCACCTTCGCCGCCTGGTTCGGCTGGCGCCCGGCGCTGGTGCTTTCCGGCAGCCTGGGGCTGGTGCTGGCCCTGATCATGATCGCCATGCGCGGCCTGATCACCGTCGAGGAGCGACAGCTCCGCCCCCAGCGCCGTTCGGTGGGCCACGACCTTCGCCTGCTGACCAGCCCGCCGATGCTGCTGGCGCTGCTCTTCTTCACCCTGCTGGCCGCAACCCAGGGCGGCTTCAACGCCTTCACCGTAGTCTTCCTCGAGGAGGTCTACGGGCTCTCGCTGGTCGCCGCCAATCTGCCGCTCACCGTGTTCCTGTTCGCCAGCACGCTGGGCGTGTTGATCGGCGGCTGGGTGGCCGACCGTACCCGTCGCCATGCGCTGGTGGCCGGCCTGTGTTTCGTGGCGATCACCGTGGCGGCCGTCCTCATCGCCGAGACCCGGCTGCCGCTTGTGCTGGTGGCGCTGCTGTTCGCGGTGGCCGGCATCCCCGCCGGGCTGGTGGCGCCGGCCCGCGACATGCTGCTCAAGGCGGTGACCCCGCCCGGAGCCACGGGCAAGGTCTTCGGCTTCGTCACCACCGGCTACAATATCGGCGGCTTTCTGGCGCCGCCGCTGTTCGGCCTGATCATCGACCGGGGCGCACCGGAGCTGGTATTCTGGCTGATCGCCGTCCTCAGCATGGCGACCCTGCTGGCGGTGGTGGCCACCGCCCGCCAGCGGGCGCCGGGTGCGGCCGGAGCCTGAACCGCGTGCCTATTCGGCGGCCTCACGGGCCTGGTCGAGCACCGACTGCTGAAGCCGGTCGGGCACCTCCTGCAGATGGTCGAACTCCCAGTCGAAGAAGCCGGTGCCCTGGCTCAGCGAGCGCAGGCTGATGATCAGATCGTGCATCTCGCCCTGCGGGATGTTGGCCTTGATCTCGTCCCAGCCGGGCCAGCCCGGCTTGCTGTCGTAGCCGAGGATCTGCCCGCGCTTCTGGTTGACGAGCTGCAGGGTCCTGGAGGTGTAGTCGCTGGGCACCGAGATGGTCACCGCCAGGATCGGCTCCAGCAGTACCGGTCCGCATTTGGGCAGACCCTCCTTGAGGGCCAGCCCGACCGCCAGCTTGAAGGAGAGCTCGTTGCTGTCGACGGTGTGGAACTGGCCGTCGAACAGGGTCACGCCGACATCGACCACGGGAAAGCCGAGCGGCCCCTTGCGCAGATATTCCCTGGCGCCCGCCTCCACCGCCGGGATGAACTGGCGCGGCACCGCCCCGCCGACGATCTTGTTCTCGAAATCGAATCCCTCGCCGCGGGCGAGCGGACGGATGCGGATCTTGACGTCGGCGAACTGACCGTGGCCGCCGGTCTGCTTCTTGTGCCGGCCGTGGGCCTCGGTGCCACGGCGAATGGTTTCCCGGTAGGGAGTGCGCGGCGGCTTTACCTCGATGCCGATGTTGTACTTGTTCTTGAGGCGATCGAGCGCCACCCGCAGATGCAGCTCGCCCTGTCCCCACAGCAGGGTCTGCTGCAGCTCCGCATCATGCTCGAGCTTGAGCGCGGGGTCCTCGTCGATCAGCTTGGCCAGCGCCGCCGACAGCTTGACCTCGTCGCTGCGATTGGTGGCGCTGATGGCGAAGGCGAACATCGGCTTGGCCGGCTCGACGCTGGGCAGAGCCACATCCTCCGGTGCTTCGCCTTCGAACAGCAGGCCGCCGGTATGGGCATCCTCCATCCGCGCCAGAGCGACGATGTCGCCGGCCTCGGCCGCTTCCAAGGGCTGGGTTTGACTCCCGAACAGCCGGTAGAGCCCGCCCACCCGCATCTCCGAGAGGGTCATGCCGTCCCGGATGCGGCCGCGCCAGATGCGCACCAGGGAAAGCTTGCCGGCATGCGGCTGATAGTAGGTCTTGAGCACCTGGGCCAGTGCCGGGCCGCGCATGTCGAGATCCAGCGCCTCGGCGTGCAGCGCCGGATCGGGCGCTTCCCTGGCCAGCGCCTGGATGAGACGGCGCACGCCCTTGTCCTGTTCGGCCACCCCCATGAACACCGGCACCACCTGATCGGCGCCCAGGGTCTTGCGCAGCTCGCGGACGATCTCCTCTTCGGTGGGTTCCTCCTCCTCGAGCAGCTTTTCCATCAGATCGTCGTCGAAATCGGCGAGCGTCTCCAGCATCTCGGTGCGGGCGGCGGTCTCCCGCTCGCGATACTCTTCCGGCAGCGGGATCTGATCGGAGGGCGCACCATCGCGGTAGGCGAAGGCCTGCTCGCTGACCAGATCGATATAGCCGACCAGGTCCTGGCCGCGGCCGATCGCATACTGGTGCGGAATGATCGGGCGCGAGCTCAGCTTGCGCAGGGCGTCGAGGAGGTCGCGGTAGCGGACCTCGGAGCGGTCCATCTTGTTGATGAAGACGAGGTGCGGGATTTCGTGCTGATCGAGGAACTGGAGAACCGGTGCGAGCGCGATCATCCGTTCCAGGGCCGGTTCCACCACCACGATCGCGGCATCGCAGCCGATCACCGCGCAGCGCATCTCGTGGATGAATTCGACCGAGCCGGGACAGTCGAGAAGGTTGTAGCGCACGCCCTCGTGCTGGAGGCTGGCGGCGGACACCTCGGTGCTCATCTGCCGTGCCCGGGCTTCGGCACTGCTGTCGCCGACCATGTTGCCCTCGCCGATCCGCCCCTTGCGACCGATGGCCCCGGTGACGAACAGCATGCTCTCGAGAAGCGTCGTCTTGCCGGACCCGTTCGGTCCGACCAGCGCGACATTACGGATGGATTCGGCCCCCATGTCACCTCCCAAGGATTGCGGCATGCGCCACGGCGGCAGCCCACCGCCGGGACGCCGCCCGTGGCTGCGGCACCGCCCGCCCGAGGTCTAATTTGACCGATGTACCGCGCATGGCAACCGCTAATGCGGAGCGCGCACCGGGATCCGGTGGCGGCGAATCGACCGTTGCACTCCTCGCCGGTTTCGGGAAAAGTGAGGATCGAACCAGGTCGGGAGGCGAAGGGCTACCCGCAACGGGGAGCCTCCCCGGGGAGGAGGCGATGAACTGCGCGGACCTCGAACGCTATCTGGAAGCGCATCTCGACGGACAGCTTGCGCGCAATCGCCTACGTGCCCTCAAGCAGCATCTTCTCGTCTGCACCGACTGCCGTCTGCGGGTGCACAGCCTGCAGGCCTTCGAGCAGCAGCTACAGAGTCGTTTCCGTTGCATGCAGGAAAGCATGCCGCTCTGGGCCGGCCTGGAGGTCGATCTGGTGGGCGAGACCGGGAGCTCGCTGCCGCTCGCCTTGCCGCCGCCGCCGGTGCGCATCGCCACGCCGCCTCGGGCGGGCCGCCGGGAGCAGAGCCGCACCGGAAGAGTGCCGCGTCGACCGGCGGCTCGACCCCTGCGTCCGCTGCTGGGCCGCTATGCCGCGCGCTTCGTGGGCTTGGCCATGCTGGCTGCGGCCGCGGCGACGGTGGTGGAGATGGCCGTCGGTCTGTTCGGCTCGGAGCCGCCCGGCGGCGGGATCGCCACCGATCTCGAAGCCACCTTGGAGGGCGGTCTCGCCAGTATCGAGACCGGCGACCGGCAACGTGTGGTCGACTGGCTGCTCGGCAATCTCGGAGTGGCCTATCCGGTGCCTCCGGCCCCCGCCGGCTACATGCTGCGCGGCGCGCGGGTGTCGATTCTGGCCGGGCGGCCGACCGCCGCGGTGATCTACGGGCGCGGCCGGGACGAGGTGGTGCTCTACATCGCCGGCCGCGCGGCGGGCGGGTCGATGGTCGAGGCGTTGGGCCGGAATGCTTTCGTCTGGTGGGACGGGGATTACGTGTACGGCGCCGTCGGTCCGTTGGGCGAGCGCGAACTTCGCCGCTTCCGCGAGGTCGCCGGTACGACGCTTTGAGCAGATCCCGTGTTTCCGATCGGCGGGGCCGCGGCTGCGCCGCCGCTCAAAGGGTGCGGGCGCGCTCGCGCAGGATGTATTTCTGCACCTTGCCCGTCGAGGTCTTCGGCAGCGAAGTGAAGACGATGGTGCGAGGCAGCTTGTAGCGGGCGAGCTCGCCCCGCAGGAATTCGAGCAGTTTCTCGGCGGTCAGGTCGGATCCCTCGCGCGGGGTGACGAAGGCGCAGGGTGTCTCTCCCCATTTCTCGTCCGGCTTGGCCACCACCGCCGCCTCCAGCACATCGGGATGGCGGTAGAGCGCGGCCTCGATCTCGATGCTCGAGATGTTCTCGCCCCCGGAGATGATGATGTCCTTGGAGCGGTCCTTGATCTCCAGGTAGCCGTCGGGGTGCATCACCGCCAGATCCCCGGTATGGAACCAGCCGCCGCGGAATGCCTCGGCGGTGGCGGCCGGGTTGTCGAGATATCCCTTCATCACGATGTGGCCGCGCATCATGATCTCGCCCATGGTCGCGCCATCACGCGGCACCGGCCGCATCTTGTCCGGATCCATCACCTCGAGACCCTCCAGAACCGGATAACGGACCCCTTGGCGGGCCAGCATGCGCGCCTTTTCGGCGGGCGGCAGCGTGTCCCATTCGGGTTGGAAGGCGCAGACCGTGGCCGGACCGTAGACCTCCGTCAGCCCGTAGACATGGGTGACCTCGATGCCCAGCGCCTCCATTCTCTCGAGAACCGCGGCCGGCGGCGCCGAAGCCGCGGTCATCATCCGCACCCGGTGGTCGAAGGGCCGGCGCTCCGCTTCGGGCGCACTGAGGATCATGCCCATCACCACCGGAGCGCCGCACAGATGGGTGACATGATGCTCGGCGATCGCCCGATAGATGGCGGCGGCCTCCACCTTGCGCAGGCAGACGTGGGTGCCGGCCTGAAAGGTGACCGTCCAAGGAAAGCACCAGCCATTGCAGTGGAACATCGGCAACGTCCAGAGATACACGGGAAAATGGCCCATCTGCCAGACCAAGGCGTTGCCGGCGGCGTTCAGATAGGCGCCGCGGTGGTGGTACACGACACCCTTGGGGTTGCCGGTGGTACCCGAAGTGTAGTTGAGCGAGATCGCCTGCCATTCGTCGGCCGGAAAGCATGG
>JALSRW010000441.1 GCA_026984595.1 Alphaproteobacteria bacterium | reverse complement strand
CAAGCGCGGCAACCGCGAGACCTATCTCAAGGACGATGCGGCACTCGAGGACTATCTCTTGGAGGCCGGCCTCGAAGGGGCGGCGCTGGAGACCGGCCGGGGGCAGCGGCTGGAGGGCGCGGAGCTGGCCGAACTGGTCGAGCGGGCGCGCCGGGCCCGCGCTCTCATCGCCCAGCTCGCCCGCCGCCTGCCCGGCGAGCTGGTCGAAAGCCTGGCGCTGGCCGGGGCCTTCGGCGAGCGGGCGCTCGAGGACATGGACCGGGCCCTGGCGCTCGGCCAGCAGGTGGCGGCCCGGCTGGCCCGGGCGGGTGGCCATCCCTGGCATGTGGTGCGGGGCGATGCCGGCGAGCTGGTGTTCCATCAGCAGCGCGGCGAACGCCGCCAGCGCTGGGTGGTCGACAGCGTCTTCCTGCGCAGCGCCGACGGCCGCCGTCTCGGCGACAAGCTGCAGCCGGTGGCGGTATTGTTCGAAGATGCGAGGCTGGTCCGCAAGGACGAGGAGCAGGCGGTCACCGGTCCGGTGGAGCTGATCGAGGCGCTGCTCGCCTGCGGCCGCAAGGGGCTCGCCATCCAGCGCTACAAGGGGCTGGGCGAGATGAATCCCGAACAGCTCTGGGAGACCACCCTCGATCCCGAGCGCCGGGTACTGCTGCAGGTGCAGATCGAGCATGCCGACGAGGCCGACGAGATCTTCACCACCCTGATGGGCGATCTGGTCGAGCCGCGCCGCGCCTTCATCCAGGAAAACGCACTCCGGGTGGTCAATCTCGACGTCTAGACGGGCGATCCGCCGGCTCGCTTGACAGGCCGGCGCCGACCTCTCAGGCTCCGCCGGTGAAGCGCGCGCAACGAGGCGCGTCGGACGGCAAAGGGAGGTACGGCATGCATTTGATGAAACGGCTCGCATGCGGCGCGGCGGCGCTGGCGGTGGTGGCCGCCCTGCCGGCGGCCCGGGCGGCGACGCCCGAGGACATGCTGGTGATCGCCAACCAGATCGACGATCTGATCACCCTCGATCCGGCCCAGGTGTTCGAGTTCTCGGGGGCCGAGGTGCAGGCCCAGATCTACGATCGGCTGGTGACCTATCCGGTCGACAATGTCGAGAACCTCCAGGGCCATGTGGCCGAAAGCTGGGAGGTTTCCGAGGACGGGCTGACCTTCACCTTCAAGATCCGCGACGGCATCAAGTTCCATTCCGGCAATCCGCTGACCGCCAGGGACGCCGCCTTCTCCCTGCAGCGGGTGATCAAGCTCAACCAGACCCCTTCCTTCATCCTCTCCCAGTTCGGCTTCACCAAGGAGAACGTCGACGAGCGCATCCGGGCGGTCGACGACCGCACCCTCGTCGTCACCCTCGACAAGCCCTACGCGCCGACCTTCTTCCTCTACGTGCTGACCGCCGGGGTGGGTTCGGTGGTGGACATGAAGACCGCCCTCGAGCACGAGAAGGACGGCGATCTCGGCCATGAATGGCTGAAGACCCATTCCGCCGGCTCCAGCGCCTTCAAGCTGCGTTCCTGGAAGCCCAACGAGAGCGTCACCCTCGACGCCAATCCCGATTTCTGGCTGGGCGCCCCCAAGCTCAAGCGGGTGATCATCCGCCACATCGCCGAATCCGCCACCCAGCGGCTGCTGGTCGAAAAGGGCGATGTCGATGTCGCCCGCAACCTGCTGCCGGACGATATCGAGGCGCTCCGGGACAATCCCGACATCGACATCGTCTCCATCCCCAAGGGCGGCATCTACTATCTGGGCCTCAGCCAGAAGAAC
Source organism: Alphaproteobacteria bacterium (assembly GCA_026984595.1). Taxonomy (GTDB): domain Bacteria; phylum Pseudomonadota; class Alphaproteobacteria; order Geminicoccales; family Geminicoccaceae; genus JALSRW01. Next base: position 229 of record JALSRW010000441.1, on the reverse strand, counting down.
GAATATCTGCGCCGGCCCGAGGTGCGCCTCGCCCTCAAGTATCTGCTGCCCTATCAGGACATCGTGAACAGCGTGCTCAAGGGCAAGGCGTTCGTCCATCAGGCCTTCCTGCCCAAGGGCTTTCTCGGCGAGCTCGACGAGACCCCGTTCCGCTCCAATCTCGACCGGGCCAAGGAGCTGCTGATGAAGGCCGGGCTCGAGAAGGGCTTCAAGGTCACCATGGACACCC
>JALSRW010000440.1 GCA_026984595.1 Alphaproteobacteria bacterium | reverse complement strand
GGTACCGGCTGGTGCGCGAGGCCCTGGCGGCGGGGGTCGTGGTGCGCGCCGTGCCCGGCCCCTGTGCGGCGATCGCCGCCCTGTCGATCTGCGGCCTGCCCACCGACCGCTTTCTGTTCCAGGGGTTCCTGCCGCCCCGGAAGCGCGCCCGGCGGCGGGTGTTGGAGGAGCTGCGGCGGCTGCGTGCGACGCTCGTCCTGTACGAGGCTCCGCACCGGCTGCGCGCCACCCTCGAGGACTGTCTGGCGGTACTCGGGGATCGCGAGGCCTGCATCGCCCGCGAACTCACCAAGCGTTTCGAGGAGCTGCGCCACGGCCGGCTCGCCGCGTTGCTGGCGGCTCTCGGCGAGGAGGGGGCGGTGCGCGGCGAGATCGTGCTGGTGATCGGCCCGCCCGAGGCGGCGGAGGAGCGGATGGAGGAGGCCGAGCTCGCGGAGATCCTGCGCGAAGCCCTGGCCCGCCGTTCGCTGAAGGATGCGGTCGCCGAAGTCGCCGCGAGCGCCGGCCTGCCGCGCGGCACCGTCTATCGGCTGGCGCTCGAGCTGCGGCGGGACGGGGATGGGCAGCGCTGACCGGCGCGGCCGCAAGGCCGAGCGGCTGGCCGCCTGGCTGCTGATGCTCAAAGGCTACCGGATCCTCGCCCGCCGCTTCGCCAGCCCGGTCGGCGAGATCGATCTGATCGCCCGGCGCGGCGATCTGCTGCTGTTCGTCGAGGTCAAGCGCCGCGACAGCCTGGAGACCGCGGCCGCGGCCCTGCGCCCGGCCCAGCAGCGACGCATCGGTCGCGCCGCCGAGGCCTTCCTGCGTGACCGCCCGGAGCTGGCCGCGCTGCGCCTGCGCTTCGATCTGGTGCTGGTCACCCCGGGCCGGCTGCCGCGTCATCTGCCGGATGCCTGGCGGCCCTGACCGCCGGCGGCGGCCGCAGCCCGGCATGGCGCAGGAGCTTGCGGGTGAGACTGGAAAGCGCCAGCGCCCGCATTTCCTCGAGGCTGTACCAGCCGGGCTCCTCCTCCCGCGCTTCCACTTCGCCCAGCCAGAGGTCGAGATCGAGGGTGAAATGGGTGAACACATGGCGCACGCGGCCTTCCAGCGGCCGCCAGCGGCCGGGCCGGGGAAAGGGCGGTGGATCGCCGTCCGGGGGCGCTTCCCGCCAGGGCGTGCCGGGCAGCTCCACGAGGCCGCCGAGCAGCCCCGTCCCGGCCCGCCGCCGCAGCAGGATCCGCCCGTCGCGACGGCGCATCAGAAAGACCAGCCCGTAGCGTTGCGGCCGCACCGGCTTTGTTGGTGCGACCGGGATCTCCGTCTGGGTTCCGTGCGCGCGGGCACGGCAGGAGCCGGCCAGCGGACAACGGCCGCAGTCGGGGCGCCGCGGGCGACAGACCAGCGCCCCCAGCTCCATCCAGGCCTGGGCCAGATCCGCGGCGTGCGCGCGGTCGGCGAGGGCGGCGGCGCGGCGGCGGATTTCGGGCATCACCCGGGGCAGCGGCGTCTCCATCGCCCACAGCCGCGCCAGCACCCGGGCGACATTGGCATCCACCGGCACCACCGGCCGGCCGAAGGCGATCGCCGCCACCGCCGCGGCGGTATAGGGACCGATTCCGGGAAGCGCTTCGAGGGCCGCGATATCGTCGGGCACACGGCCGCCGTGGCGATCACGGATCACGCCGGCGCAAGCGTGCAGCAGACGCGCCCGACGGTAGTAGCCGAGCCCCTGCCAGGCGTGGAGCACATCGTCCGGCGAAGCGGCGGCGAGGGTGGCGGCGTCCGGGAAGCGGGCCAGGAAATCCTCGAAGCGGGCGGCGACCGTGGCCACCCGGGTCTGCTGCAGCATGAATTCCGACACCAGCACCCGCCAGGGATCCGGCGGGCCGCCGCCGATCGCGCGCCAGGGCAGCGACCGTCTGGCCGTGCCGTACCAGGCCAGAAGCCGCGCCTTGAGTGCCGCGCAGGCCTCGTGCGAGACAGGGGCATGGAGAGACTGCACCGGCGAAGCCCCTTCGGCTA
>JALSRW010000439.1 GCA_026984595.1 Alphaproteobacteria bacterium | reverse complement strand
CCGCCTCGATACGCTCGACGAGTTCGGGCACCGGCAGCCGCCGGCCGTAGAACAGGAGCTGGCGGGCCATGTCCTCGGCTACCGCGCCGCAACTCTCGAGGCTCATCAGCAGGCTGGCTTCGAGCTGTTTTCTGGCCCGGGCCAGCTCCTCCTCGGTGGGGCCTTCGCCGAAGCGCAGCAGTTCGTCGCACAGAGTGAAGACCAGCTCCGCGGCGCGTTCGGGCTCGGTACTCGAATAGACCCCGAACAGGCCGGCATCGGAAAAGCAGGAGGCGAAGCTGAACACGGAATAGGCCAGGCCGCGCCTTTCCCGCACCTCCTGAAAGAGGCGCGAGGCCATGCCGCCGCCGAGGATGTTGGAGAGCAGATGGAGCGCGAAATAGTCGGGATCGGTGTAGGAAACGGCGGGGAAGCCGAGCAGCAGATGGATCTGGTCGAACTCGCGCTCCACCAGACGCGCCCCTCCCCGATAGCGGGCCGGCGGGGAGGCCGACCGACCGTCCGGCGCCAGCCCGCCGAAAAGGCTTTGCGCCAGCGCCTCGACCTCCTCGTGCTCGACCTTGCCGGCGGCGGCGACGATCGTCCGGGGCATGACGTAGCGCTCGTGCAGAAAACGGCACAACGCCTCGCGCGACATGGCGGCCACGCTGTCGCGGCTGCCGAGCACGGGACGGCCCAGCGGCTGGTCGGGAAAGGCCTGCTCCTGAAAGAGATCGAAGACCAGATCGTCGGGCGCATCGTTGACCTCGGCGATCTCCTGCAGCACCACCTGTCGCTCGCGGGCGAGCTCCTCCTCGTCGAGCCGGGAATGCTGCAGGATGTCGGCGACGAGATCGAGGGCCAACGGCAGATCGGCGGCCAGGAGGCGAGCGTAGTACGCCGTGTATTCGCGGGAGGTGTGGGCATCGAGGCTGCCGCCGACGCTCTCGATCTCCTCGGCGATGCGCCGCGCATCGCGCCGCTCGGTACCCTTGAAGGCCATGTGCTCGAGCATGTGGGCGACGCCGGCGGCATCGTTCGGCTCGTGCCGGGTGCCGGCACCGATCCACACCCCCACCGCAACGGTCTCGACATGGGGCATCCGCGCCGTGGCCACCCGCAGCCCCCCGGGCAGGGTGCTCAACCGATGCAGGAGCATGCTCATCGGCGGCCGACCCGCTCGCGAACGAAGCTCTCCACCGCCGCCAGATCGTTGTCGAGCACGGTGAAGCGCTCCTTCCGTTCCATCAGATCGGCGAGGCGCGGCGGCAATGCGGGCCGGACTCCCGTCGCCTCCTCCACCGTCTGCGGGAACTTGGCGGGATGGGCGGTGGCGAGACAGACGAGCGGCCCCTCGCCCCTGCCGCGCAGGCGGCGGCCGACATGGATGCCGACCGCGGTATGGGGATCGACGATCACGCCGCTCTCCTCGAAGATGCCGCGGATGGCGGCGCGGATCCGGTCTTCTTCCGCCCGCCCGGCGGCGAACAGCCCCCCGAGCCGGGCGAGCCGTCCGGCATCGACGGAAAGTTCCCCCGTCCGGGCAAAGCGCTCGAGCTTCTGCCGGACCCGCGCGCCGTCGTGATCCTCGAGCTCGAACAGCAGCCGCTCGAAGTTGCTGGCCACCTGGATGTCCATGCTCGGGGTCACGGTCGGCACCACCTCCCCGGCCCGGTAGACGCCGGTCTCGAAGAAGCGGACCAGGATGTCGTTGCGGTTCGTGGCAACCAGCAGACGGCGGACCGGCAGGCCGATGCGATGGGCGACATATCCGGCATAGACATCGCCGAAATTGCCGGTGGGCACGGAGAACAGCAGCGGCCGTTCGAGCCCGCCCAGGCGCAGGGCGGCGAACACATAGTAGACGGCCTGGGCCAGAATCCGCGCCCAGTTGATGGAATTCACCGCGGCCAGATCGTGTTCGCGGCGGAACGGAATATCCGCGAACATCGCCTTCACCAGCGCCTGGCAATCGTCGAAGGTGCCGCGGATGGCGATGTTGAAGACGTTGTCGGCGGCCACCGTGGT
>JALSRW010000438.1 GCA_026984595.1 Alphaproteobacteria bacterium | reverse complement strand
TGGACGAAGGGGGCGAGGCGCATCGGGGCTCCCGGCCGAAGAGACGGTGACGCAGGTTCGCCCCGAGGTTTAGCCCGCCGCCGGCGCAGCGTCGAGGCCGTCCGGCATCGGCCCGGGACCGCGCCCTGCGGCGCGGCCCCCGGCCGGGGCTCAGTCTCCGGAGTCCTTCATGCCCTCCATTTTCTGCCCCTGGTTCATGCCCTCGCCCATCGGCATCTCGCCCATGTCCATCTTCATGCCCATGGCCGAGGCCTTGCGGACGTGAACCAGAACATCGAGGCTCGTGCCGTTGTCGAAGGTGAGGGTCATCTCGAAATGGTCGTCGACCCGAAGCGGCTCTTCGAGGCCGAGCAGCATCACGTGATAGCCGCCGGGCTTCAGCTCGACCGTCCGGCCGGGGCCGATCTCGATCGCCTTCACCGGGCGCATCTTCATCACCCCGTCCTCGATCCGGGTGGTGTGCAGTCCGGCGCGCTTGGCGACCGGCGTGGAGGCGCCGACGAGGCGGACCGCTTTCTGCCCCTCGTTGGTGATGGTCATGTAGGCGGCACTGTTCCGGACCTTGCTGGCCCGCGCCCAGACCTGGCTGACGGTGATGCCGTCCGCCTCGAATACGCCATGGGCCGATGCTGCAGAGGCCAGCCCCAACAGAAAAAAGGGCAGCACAAGCAGAATGGAAAGCGTCTTGCGGGGATGTGTCATGACAAACCTCATGCGTTGGCGCGGCTCGCGATCGCGGCCTCGATGGCGTCCGCGATCTCGGCCGGATCCTGCGTGTGGGTGAAAACCTGGAGAAAGCGGCCATCCGGTCCGATCAGGTACAGATATGCCGAATGGTCCATCAGGTAGTCCTGATCGTCACTCGAGGACTGATCGCCGAGCTCTTTGCTGGTGACCTTCCGGTAGTAGACCCGATACTTGCGGGCGACGTCGGCGATCTCCGCCGGCGTCCCCGTGAGACCGATGATCCGCTTGTCGAACTGACCGACGAAGTCGGCCAGCACCGCCGGTTTGTCGCGCTCGGGATCGACGCTGATGAACAGCGGCTGGACCGCATCGGCGTCTTCGCCCAGCGCTTCCATGACCAGGCTGACATTGGCCATGGCGGTGGGGCAGACATCCGGACAGTAGGTGTAACCGAAGAACACCAGCAGGAACTTGCCGCGGAAATCGGCGTCGGTCACCCGCCGGCCGGTATGGTCGGTGAGCGAGAAGCTGCCGCCGATGGACCTGGAACTCGTGGCGGCCTCGGCCTTGCGCTCGCTCGCCTCGCGAGCCGCCTGTCGCGCCGCGTAGAACTCCCAGCCGCTGATCGCGGTCAGCACAGCCAGCAGCAGGAGCAGCACCGAATAGAGCAGCTTTCGCTGCATGGATTTCCCTCCAGGCATGCAAACGGGACATGATGTCGATGGCCGCGGGGGGAGAAGGCAGCCCGCCCCCTCTCGCGAACCCGTCTCAGCCTGTCGCGGGAGGACCTCTCGCCGAGGCGGTATCGAGCAGCGGCGGGCCCGCCGGCACCGCCTCGCGTGACGGCGGCAACCGCCGGGAGATGCGGAACAGGTGGGGAACGGGCGGTGCCGGCGGTGACAGGGCCGCCATCTGCCCGTTGAGGAAACAGCAGAGATGCAGGCCGGGTCGGGCCGGCGGCCGGGGCAGCAGCGGTGCCGAGGCATTGCCGGGATCGACCCAGATCAGTCCACTGCCGGTGCATACCGGCACCAGACCTTCGCGCGAAGCCGGTGCATTGGCGGCGAAGGCCGCCAGGAAAGGATGCAGGACCAGCGCCAGCGCCGTGGCCCAGGCCGCCAGCCGCCGCCATGCTCCCCTGCGGGAGCCGAACCTGCAGAGATGCCTCATCACGCGGGCAAGGATAGAAACCGCGGAGCGAGCCGCACAGACCCTGCACGCAGAGCTGCGACCATATTGCACAGCACGCCCCGACGCGGGGCGGCGCCGACGATCCGCCGCACGCCCCCTTGTGCCGGCGGCCGGTCCGCGCCATTTCTCCCCT
>JALSRW010000437.1 GCA_026984595.1 Alphaproteobacteria bacterium | reverse complement strand
GACAGTACCAGCTCGAAGGGGCGCAGCGGGCTGACGAAGAGATGGCCCAGGTTGCGCGCCCACATCTCCTCCATGAAGGAGAGCGAGACCCCGAGCTGGCTGCGGAAGAACGTGTCCCAGAGCAGCACCGCCGACAGGAACACCGCGGCGAAGCCGGCGAGAGCGCCACCTTGGCCCGCCAGATAGAGAGCGATGAAACCCCAGAGGGTGATCTGCACGGTCGGCCAGTAGACCAGCTCCAGAACACGCGGCCAGGAGCTGGTCAGGAGATAGACATGGCGCAGCATCAACGCCCGGATGCGGCCGGCGGAGGCCCGCAGCGCCGCCCTTCCGGCGGGCGGCTCAGCCATCGAGACGGCTCCCCTCGCGGGCGATCTGGAGGAACACCTCCTCGAGATTGCGGCGCCCGAAGCGACGCACCAGTTCCGAGGGCGCACCGTGTGCCGCGAGCCTTCCCTCCTCGAGCAGCAGCACTTCGTCGCACAGCCGCTCCACCTCGGCCATGTTGTGGGAGGCCAGGAACAGGGTGGCGCCGCTCTCCGCCGCGTAGCGGTCGAGATAGCTGCGCAGCCGGTCGGCACTGTCCGGGTCGAGAGAGGCGGTGGGCTCGTCGAGGATCAGCAGCCGGGGTCGGTTGACCAGCGCCTTGGCCAGCATCACCCGGGTCTTCTGGCCCGCCGACAGGCGCCCGGTGGGCCGGTCGAGGAAGTCCTCGAGGCGCAGCTCCGAGGCCAGTTCCCGCAGCCGCTCGCGAACCTCCGGCACACCGTAGAGACGGGCATAGACCTCGAGGTTCTGGCGCACCGTCAGACGCGCCGGCAGATCCACATAGGGGCTGGAGAAATTGAGCCCGGCGAGGATCCGGTAGCGCTGTCGCGGCACCTCCGCACCGAGCACCCGGATGCTGCCGGCGCTGGGCTCGAGCAGGCCCAGGATCATGGCGATGGTGGTGGTCTTGCCGGCCCCGTTGGCCCCGAGCAGAGCGACCCTGGCGCCGCGCGACACCGAGAAGGAGAGCTCGCGCACCGCCCAGCCACTGCCGAAACGCTTGGTCAGGCCCGCCACCGCGATGGCCGGCTCAGCGCAGGAGACCGATCTCACGGTAATAGCGTTCGGCCCCCGCATGGAGAGGCACGGTCAGGGATTCGAGGGCGTTCTCGAGACGGATCTCGCGTCCCTTGGGATGGCCGTTGTCGAGCAGACGCCGGGCGAAGGGCGCCCATAGCGCCCGGGTGATGGCGTAGACCAGCTCCTCCTCCAGATCGGCGGAAACCAGCCACAACGCACCGACACCGATGGTCTCGACGGTCGGCTGCCGGGGATAGACGCCGAAGGGAATGAGATCGTAGGTGAAGAAGGGGTAACGGCGGATCAGACGGTCCACCGGCTCGCCCTTGATGGGCACCAGCCGCGCTCCGAGCTCGCCGGTGGCCTCGAGCACCGAGGCGGTGGGATAGCCGGCCACCACGAAGAAGCCGTCCAGCCGCTCCTTGCGCATCATCGAAACGGCGATATCCGGCTTGACGTAGACCGCCTCGAGCCGGCGCTCGTCGATGCCGAAGGCCTCGAGCACCAACCGCGCATCGACCAGCGTGCCGGAACCCGGCTCGTCCAGCGAGATCCGCAGGCCGGCGATGTCGGCGACCGTACGCACGGCGCTGTCGCCACGCACCAGCAGGTGCGTGCTTTCGTTGTACAGCTTGGCGATCGCCCGAAGCCGGGTGGCCGGCCGGCCGGCGAACTCGCCGAGCCCGTGATAGGCCTCGTAGGCCACATCCGCCTGTACGAAGCCGCTGTCGAGGCTGCCGTCCATGATGCCGCGGATATTGGCGATCGAGCCTTCGGAGGACTGGACCGTGGCGACCAGCCCGGGCACCCCGCAGCCGCCGCCCTTGGCGCAGGGACGGGCGCCGGGCGGATTGCTGATGATGCCGGCGATGAGATTGCCGACCGGATAGTAGGTACCGGCCACCCCGCCGGTACCGATCCGGAAGAAGCGCAGCTCCTGGGAACGG
>JALSRW010000436.1 GCA_026984595.1 Alphaproteobacteria bacterium | reverse complement strand
GAGCTCCTCTTTCCCGCAATACGGCCAGGGAAGATGGGCACGGCGGCTGCGGGCGGTGTAGATCACCTCTGCACCCATCGCCTCAAGAACCGGTGCGAGGATGCGGGGCACCCCGCCCATCCCGGCCAGACCCACCGTCCGCCCGGCGAGTTCCCCTAGCTGTCCCTGGAGCCCGACGGGCCAATCCCAACCCGTTCCCTGCCGGGTGTAGCGGTCGAACATGGGCAGCCGACGCAGGCAGGCGAGCATCAGCAACAGGGTCATCTCCGCCACCGCCCGGCTGTTGGTACCGGGCATGTTGCACACGGCGATGCCGCGGGCGGCCGCGGCCTCGAGATCGATGGTGTTGACCCCGACGCCGATCTTCTGCACCAGCCGCAGGCGCGGTGCCCCCGCCAGATGGGCGGCCGTCACCGGCGTCAGCACATGCCAGAGCACCTCCGTATCGGCGAGCGCCTCGACGAACGCGGCATCCTCCGCGTCCCCGCAGATCGTGACCTCCAAACCCTCCTCGGACAGTGCCGCCAGCCGGTGCCGGAGCCAATCGCCGCAACGGTAATGAAACAGAACCTTCATCCCCGCCCCCAGGGAAAGCGCGGGGCCGGCGGCAGCGCACCACCCGAAGGCAGTTCTTCGGCCAGCCGCAGCCCTTCGTTCCATTTGGCCATGCGCTCGCCGCGGGCGAACGATCCGACCTTGAGCTGCGGCAGGCCCCAACCGACCGCGAGATGGACGATGGTGACATCCTCGGTTTCGCCCGAGCGGGCCGAGACGATGCCGGCCCATCCCGCCTCACCTGCCGCGCGCACGGCCTCCCGCACCTCGCTCAGGGTGCCGATCTGGTTGGGTTTGATCAGCGCCGTGTTGCCGGCTCCGGCGGCGGCGGCCCGCCGGATCCGTGCGGCATCGGTCACCACCAGATCGTCGGCCACCACCTGAACGCCCGGTCCGGCCGCCCGGGTGAAGGCGGCGAAGGCGGCGGGATCGTCCTCGGCCAGGGGATCCTCGATGGAGACGATCGGGTAGCGCTCCAGCCAGCGCAGCCAGAGCGCGGCGAGGCCGTCGCTGTCGAGTTCGCGGGGCTCCGCCTCCCGCCGCAGATGGTAGCGGCCGCACCTACCGAGCGTGCTGGCGGCGATGTCGAGGGCGATGGCCATCTCCTCCCCGGGCAGGCGGCCGGCCGCCTCGATCGCCCGCAGCAGCATCTCCAGCGCTTCCTCGTTGCGGTCGAAGGCGGGCCACCAGCCGCCCTCGTCGGCGACCCCGCAGAGACGTCCCGCTTCGGCCATCAGCCGTCCGGCGTGGCGGTGGACCTCGGCCGTCCAGTCGAGAGCGGTGGCGAAATCCGGGGCGCCGACCGCGATCACCATGAAATCCTGCACGTCGAGGCGCCCGCCCGCATGGGCGCCACCGCCGAAGATCTGGATTTCGGGAAGCGGCAGCGGCCCGACCGGCCCGTCTCCCGCGAGATGGCGCCAGAGCGGAACGCCGGTGGCGGCAGCCGCGGCATGTGCCACCGCCATCGAGGTGGCGACCAGCGCGTTGGCCCCCAACCGGCTCTTGTCCGGGGTGCCGTCGAGAGTCACCAGCAGGGCGTCGATCGCCCGCTGATCCCGCACGTCCCGGCCACGCAGCAGAGGGGCGATCTCCGTGGCGATTCCGTACAGCGCCCGGCGCACATCGTACCCGCCGAAGGTGGAGCCGCCATCGCGCAGATCGACCGCCTCGCCGCTGCCGGTGGAGGCGCCGGCGGGGGCGATGGCCCGACCGACGGCGTCGCCCGTGGTGCGGATCTCGACCTCCACCGTCGGTCGGCCGCGGGAATCCCAGACCCGGCGCCCGCGCAGTTCGGCGATCGCCGTTTTCACGCGGCGAGCTCCCTCTGCCAGAGTGCCGCCACGGTCTCGAGGTCTTCGGGCGGTTCGCGCAGGAGCGAAATCGCCAGCGTCCGGACGAAGGCCCGCTTTTCCTCGTCGACCAGGTACTCGACGGGGGACTTGCCGTCGATGCGGGCCAGCAGC
>JALSRW010000435.1 GCA_026984595.1 Alphaproteobacteria bacterium | reverse complement strand
GGAGCGGTCGGCATCCACAGCGATCGCGGGCCCGGGGGGCGGGTCTTCTTCCAGCATCGCAACCTCTTCGGCGGCGGCGAGAGTCTGCGCATCGAGGGCCGCGGCAGCCGTGATCTGCTGTCCGGACGCATCCAGCTCCGCGTTCCCGAATTCCTGCGTCCCGCCCAGGATCTGGTGAGCTTCGCCGCCTACCGGGACGAGACCTCGAACGCCTTCCGCAGCCGCTCGCTGACTTTCGGCAGCAGCATCGAGCGGGAACTGGGCAGCCATCTGAAGCTCGGCTACGGCCTGCGCTACCGGTTCGCCGACATCCGCGACAAGACCCTCGGGGGAACCGGGCGCAACGACACCTTCGGGCTGATCTCGCTGCCCACCAGCATCACCTACGATCGCCGCGACAGCCGGTTCGATCCCACCCAGGGAACCCGGATCGTGGTGGCCGTCGATCCCTTCCAGGACACTTCCGATGCCGATACCCGCTTTCTGCGCGCGCGCTACAGCCAGACCCTCTATTTCAAGCTCGAGCGCGAGCCGCGGCTGGTGCTCGCGCTGCGGGGCGTGGCCGGCACCATTCTCGGCGTCGAGCGGGTCGACATTCCCGCCGACGAACGCTTCTATGCGGGTGGCGGCGGCTCGATCCGCGGCATTCCCTTCCAGAAGGCTGGCCCCCTCAACAGCGACAACGACCCGCTGGGCGGTCGCTCGCTCGTGGAGGGCAGTGTCGAGTTGCGGTTCCGCCCCTTCGAAAAGCTCGGTTTCGTGGCCTTCCTGGACGGCGGCAGCGCGTTCACCGGGATCATTCCCGATCTCGAGGAGGAAACGCCCCGCTTTGGCGTCGGCCTCGGCATCCGTTATGCTACCCCCGTCGGCCCGCTGCGGCTCGATCTGGCCGTGCCCCTGAAGCGCAACGAGGATGTCGACGATCCCTTCCAGCTCTATATCAGTCTGGGGCAGGCCTTCTGAGGCGTGACGAACGAGGGGAGAAATCGGTTGCAATCGGGGCAGCGTCACGTCGTCTCCAGGCTGGGACGCCTCTTCGCATGGGGCGTCGGCGCCGTGGTCCTGCTGTTGGGCGTCGCTTTCGCCTATGCCCAGACCCCGATCGCCAAGGAGCAGATCTCGCGGGTGCTGAGCGAGCAGCTCAGCGAGCCGCCGAACCGCACCGAGATTTCCGGCCTGCAGGGCCTGCTGCCTTTCGATGTCCGGATCGGCCGCATTTCCGTGGCCGACGAAGAGGGGGAATGGCTGCGGGTAGACGAGGCCCGGCTGGAACTCGATCCCGCCGATCTCGTCGCCGGCCGCCTGCGGGCCAGACAGCTCGGCGCCGAGCGCGTCGAGCTGGAGCGGCTGCCGGAAACCGGCGCGGCCCCTTCCACGGGTCCGGCGATCCCGGCGCTGCCCGCACTTCCGGACCAGTTCCCGCCGGTCTCCGTCGACCGTGTCTATGTCAACGAGATCCAACTCGGCGCTCCGGTCCTGGGCGAAGCGGCCCGTTTCCGACTCGATGGCTCGCTGCTGACCGCGGCCGAAGGCCGCGAGCTGACCGCCGATCTGGCGCTGCAGCGAATCGACCGCGACACCACCAGCGCCTCGCTCCGCGCCGCCCTCGATCTCGGCGCCCGGACCCTGTCGTTGGAGGCGGAGGTACGCGATGACGGAAGGCTCGTCGGGGCTCTCTCGGGACGACCCGATGCCGGCCCCCTGCGTTTCACCCTGAACGGTCGCGGACCGCTCGAACATTTTGCCGCAACCCTCGATCTCGACGCCGAAAACCTCGCCCGTCTCGAAGCCGAACTGAACATTTCGCGCAGCGATCTGCTGCGACTGGCTTTCGACGGCCGCTTCCGCGCCGCCCCCGGCGTCCTGCCGCCCGCCTATGCGGGGCTGATCGGCGAGACCGCGACCCTCGCCTTCGAGCTGGTGCAGAGCGACGCGGAGCGGATCACGATGCCCAGGCTCGAGGTCCGAAGCGGGCTGCTCGAGCTCGAGGGCCGGGGCGAAGTGGCCCTCGACCGCAACCGCATCGACGGGGAAGTGACGGCCCGTATCGCCGATCTCTCACGGGCGTCCGCGGTTGTCGGTCGCGAATTGGGGGGCAGTCTGTCGGTGACGGCACGACCGCGGACGGAGGGTCCGGGAGCGGCCGTGGTCCTGGAGGTCGCCGGTCGCGCTCTGCGCCTCGACCGGTTCGAGACCGCATCGCTCGACGGGCGGATCACGCTCGCGCCCCTGGCGCCGCTGGATCGAGGCTTCACCGGGGTGACCGCCGAGGGGAAACTGGCCTTCGGCGACCTCGCCGAAGGTGGCGAGCCCCTCGAAGCGCTGCAGGACCTCACCCTCGTGCTGGCCGGAGACTGGCGCCGCGAGGGAACCCTCGAGCTCGGCGAACTGGCCCTGACCGCTGCCGCCCTCGATCTGCGCACATCCGGCAGCCTCGATACGGCGGCCGGCTCCGGCCGGCTGGAGATCACCGCAGGCACCCGCGGGCTCGGGGAGCTCCTGGCGCTGGCGCTGCCCGACAGCCGGCCGCTCGCGTCCGTCTCCGGCGGCCTCGACGCGAAGGCGAGCCTGACCCTGGCCGACGGTTTCCGTCGGCTGGACGGAAGCACCGCCATCTCCGGCAGGAATCTGACCGGACTTCCCGCCGGCACGAGCCAGCTCCTGGGACCGGCGCCACAGCTTCGGGCTGCCCTGTCGATGCGACCGGGCGGTAGCCTGCAGATCCGCGACCTCGTCCTCGAGGGTGCCGACCTCGAGCTCACCGGTACGGCCGGCATCACCGGCCCGGAGCAGAAACTCGAAGGCGCGCTGCAGCTCGCCGTTCCCGATCTGGCCCCGCTTTCCGCGGCCCTGGGGCGAGAGCTCTCGGGAGATGCCGAGGCCCGGGTCGCGCTCGCCGGATCCCTCGCCGATCCCGCCGCCGATCTGAAGCTGCAGGTGACGCCGCTGGCGGTGGACGCCTACCGCCTCGACCGGTTCGCCCTCGATCTGACGGCGAAGAACCTGCGCACGGACCTTTCCGGCCGACTGCGGGCCGAAGCGGCGATCGCCGAGCAGAGCCTGACCCTCGCCGGGAGCTTCGGGCTGCGGGGCCGGCGCCTCGATTTGCGCGAGACGACCCTCGAGGGTCCCGAGACCCGCGGAACGCTCGACCTCGGCCTCGATCTCGATCGCCTGCTCGCCAGCGGCGAGCTCGAGCTCGAGATCGCCGATCTGGCCGCGCTGGCGCCATGGCACCGGCAGGAACTGGCGGGTCGACTCGGTCTCCGCCTGCGTCTCGAGGCGCGAGATGGCACCCAGCAGGCGGAGTTGCAGGCCGACGCCGGGGGGATCCGCTCGGCCTTCGGCGAATTGGACGAGCTCGAGGCCGAGACCGGGATCGAGGACCTGTTCGGCACGGGCACCGTCCGCGGTGCTCTGCAGCTCGCGGGGCTGCGCCGACCCGGTCTCGTGCTGGAATCGGCCCGGCTCCGCTTGGCCGGCCCGGTTTCGGGCATGACCGTCACCGCCGATCTCTCGGGCACCGCCGTCGATCCTTTCGAGATCGCCGCCGAAGCCCGTCTGGCCCTGAGCGAAAACCGGCAGGAGCTGACCCTGACCGACATGCAGGGGCTACTGGCCGGGCAGAAGATCGGCCTGCGCAACCCGGCCCACGCCGTCCTCGAGAAGGGCGTGCTGAAGATCGACCGGCTCGATCTGTTCGTGGGCAAGGGCAGTATCCGCGGCGAACTGGAGACCGGTCCCGACCGCCAGAAGGCGGAGCTCACCGGCACCGGTCTGCCGCTCCTGCTCCTGGCCCGCCTCGCCGATCTGCCGATACGCGGCACCCTCGACTTCGCGCTCGCGCTCGATGCCGCGGGTGCGGAGCGCCGCGCACGACTGCAGGCCCGGATCGGCGAGTTGCAGGCCCGGGACCTGCTCGGCACCGATTATGCGCCCGTGAACATGGAACTCGCCCTGCTGCTCGACCGGGGCATGCTGAAAGCCAGCCTCGTATCCGATTCCGCGGATTCGGGAAGAAGCCGGCTGCGCCTCGACATGCCGGTCACCTGGTCGGCTCTGCCGCTGCGGATCGCGCTTCCGCCCGACACGCCGCTCGAGGGCGAGCTCGACGCCCGCGCCCAGCTCGCCCTGGTCACCGCTCTCCTGGGCCTGCGCGACCAGTACGTGACCGGCCGGGCGGAAGCCCGGCTCGCGCTTTCCGGGACGCTTTCCGCGCCGCGCCTCACCGGCGGTCTGCAGATCCGTGACGGACGCATCGAGGACGGTGTCAGCGGTACCGTGCTGCAGGATGTCCTCGCCGACATCCGGGCCGAGGGGGATCGCTTGCGCATTGCCCGCTTCGCGGGACGCGACCCGGGCAAGGGCCGTGTCGAGCTCACCGGCGAGCTGCGTTTTCCGGATCTGCGGACGGTCGACTACCGGCTGGGCCTCGAGGCGCGCGGGCTGCGGTTCTGGAACACGCCCCTGGCGACGATCTCGGGCAAGGCCGGGCTGACGCTGGTGGGCGATCTGCGGCAGGCCAGCCTGACCGGCGATGTGGTGGTGCAGCGCGGCGAGATCCGGGTGCTGGCCCGCACCGGCACCAGGATTCCCGAGATCGCGGTCGTCGAGGTCGAAGGCGACCGGCCGACGATCCGCCCCGCCGCCCCGCCGCCATCTCCATCCGGCGGCTCCCGCCCGTTCGCCCTGCGTCTCGATGTCGATGTCGACATTCCCGGGCGCCTGTTCGCCCGCGGTGGTGGCCTCGACAGCGAATGGGAGGGCCGGCTGCAGATCGGCGGCACCCTGCCGGCGCCGACGATCGTCGGCACCATCGAGGCGAGACGCGCGCTGCTCGACCTCCTGGGGCGTCGCTTCCGCCTGCGCCAGGGACGCATCGTCTTTTCCGGCGCCACGCCGCCGCAACCGGAAATCGAGCTCGTCGCCTATGCCCGAGGCCCCGACATCACGGCCCTTTTCCATGTCACCGGCCCCCTCTCGAAGCCCTCGCTGCTGCTCGAAAGCGAGCCGCCCCTGCCGCGGGACGAGGTGGTCGCGCGTCTGCTGTTCGGAGAGGATGCGGGCCGGCTCGAGCCGATGCAGGCACTGCAGGTGGCCGCCATTCTGGCGGAGATGGAGGGTGGCGGGCTCGATGTGTTCGGCAAGCTGCGGGACGCGACCACACTGGACACCCTGCGCATCTCCAGCGGTCGCGACAGCGTGTCCGGTACGCAGCAGGGCGAATCGGACCCCGCCGACAGCTATGTGGCCGCCGGCAAGTACCTGACCGAAGATGTCTATGTCGAGGTGGAGCAGAGCGTCCGCGGCGATCAGACGGCGGTCCGTGCGGAGGTCGATATCGGTGCCGGGGTCAAGGTCAGCTCGGTGGTCGACGAGGCGGGCGGCGGCGTCGAGCTCGAATGGCGGTACGATTTCTGAGAGCGGGGATGGCGATATCCGTCGGGAACGGACGATGGTGACAGCGAAACGGGGCAGTGCCGCGGAGGAAGCGGCGGGACACGCCGCCTTCGGCACGGCCACGCGTACCTTCGGCACCCTCGGCGACTACAACTGGATCGGCCTCTGGACGCTGTACCTCAAGGAGGTGAAGCGTTTCTTCAAGGTCATCACCCAGGCGGTACTGGCGCCGGTGGTCACCACCCTGCTGTTCCTCGCCATCTTCGCGCTGGCCCTGGGGCGCAGCGGCCGCACCGTGGGCGAGCTGCCCTTTCTGGAGTTCCTGGCTCCCGGGCTGATCATGATGGCGGTGGTCCAGAACGCCTTCGCCAACACCTCCTCCTCGCTGATCATCGCCAAGATCCAGGGCAACATCGTCGACTATCTGATGCCGCCGCTGTCGCCCGGCGAGCTGCTGCTGGGGCTGGTGGGCGGCGGCGTCACCCGCGGCATCGTGGTGGGCCTCGCCGTCGGCCTCGCCATGCTGCCCTTCGTCCCCTTGGCTGTCCATTCGCCACTGCTGGCCGTCTACTACCTGTTCTCCGCCTCCGCCATGCTGGCCGCGCTCGGGGTGCTGGCCGGGCTGTGGGCGGAGAAGTTCGATCAGGTGGCGGCGATCACCAATTTCGTGGTGACGCCCCTGTCCTTCCTTTCGGGCACCTTCTACTCGATCCGGCAGCTACCCGAGATCGCCCACGCAGTGGCGCTGGGCAATCCCTTCTTTTACATGATCGACGGCTTCCGCTATGCGTTGACGGGCCATGCGGACGGTGCCATCTGGATCGGCATCCTGTTCCTGGCGCTCGTCAACCTCGCGCTCTGGCTTGTCTGCCTCCATCTCCTGCGCATCGGCTACAAGCTCAAGGCCTGAGGCCACGGCAGCGACCGGGAGGCCCGCACCGCCTGTCGCAACATTCCTCGGTCGGTCACACTGGCATGACACGAAACGCCTCGTTTCCCACCCTGCTGCCCGTCTACAAACGCATCGACATCCTCTTCGAACGCGGCCAGGGCGCCTGGCTCTGGGACCGGCAGGGGCGACGCTATCTCGATTTCGCGAGCGGCATCGCGGTCACGGCATTGGGACATGCCCATCCGCATCTGGTGGCGGCGCTGACCGAGCAGGCCCGGAAACTCTGGCACGTCTCCAACCTGTTCCGGATCGAACAGCTCGAGAAACTGGCCGACAGGCTGGTGGCCAACAGCTTCGCGGAGACCGTCTTCGTCTGCAATTCGGGAGCCGAGGCGATCGAGGCCTGCATCAAGATGGCCCGCCGCTTCCACTGGCATCGAGGCCAGCCCGAACGCCATCGCATCCTCACCTTCGAGGGCGCCTTTCACGGCCGCACCCTGGCCGCCATCTCGGCCACCCGCAACCCGCGGCTGACCGAGGGGTTCGCGCCTCTGCTCGAGGGTTTCGACGTCGTCCCCTTCGCCGACCACACAGCGGTACGCGAGGCCATCACCCCTCAGACCGCGGCGATCCTGATCGAGCCGGTGCAGGGCGAAGGCGGGGTACGGCCGGTGCCGGCGGAGTGCCTGCGCGGGCTGCGGCAGCTCTGCGACGAGCACGATCTGCTGCTGATCTTCGACGAGGTGCAATGCGGCATGGGCCGGACCGGCCATCTCTTCGCCTGCGAGGCGGCGGATGTGGCACCCGACATCATGGCTCTCGCCAAGGGGCTGGGCGGCGGCTTTCCGATCGGCGCCTGTCTGGCCACGGCGCGGGCCGCCTCCGGCATGACCCCGGGCTCGCACGGTTCGACCTTCGGCGGCAATCCGCTCGGCTGCGCGGTCGCCAATGCCGTGCTCGATGTGCTGCTGGAGGAGGGCTTTCTCGAAAACGTACGGACGCAGGGGCACTACCTCCGCGAACGGCTCGAAGCCCTGCGCGCACGCTATCCCGACCGCATCTCCGATGTGCGCGGGCTGGGGCTGATGCTCGGCCTGAAGCCGGCCATGGTGAACACCGATTTCGCCGCCCGACTGCGCGAGCGCGGCCTGCTGACGGTTCCGGCCGCGGACAATGTGGTGCGGCTCCTGCCACCGCTGGTGATCGGCCGCGAGGAGATCGACCTCGCCTGCGAAACCATCGCCGCGGTGCTGGAGGAAGGCGGATCATGAATTCCCGCCGGCATTTCCTCGATCTCGACCGCCTCGACGGCGCCACCCTGCGCGGCATTCTCGAGCGGGCGCGACGGCTCAAGGCGGGCGAGTCCTCCTCCGCCCTCGCCGGCGGTGCCCTCGCCATGATCTTCGAGAAACCCTCGACCCGCACCCGGGTCAGCTTCGAGGTGGCGGCGCAGCAGCTCGGCGGTCACGGGGTGGTGCTCAACAGCCGCGACATGCAGCTCGGCCGTGGCGAGACCATCGCCGATACCGCCCGTGTGCTGTCGGGCTTCGTGCAGGCGATCATGATCCGCACCGATCATCACGCCAAGCTGCTGGAACTGGCCGAACATGCGAGCGTGCCGGTGATCAACGGCCTCACCGATCATTCCCATCCCTGCCAGATCATGGCCGACATCCTCACCTTCGAGGAAATCCGGGGGCCGATCGCCGGCCGGCTGGTGGCCTGGTGCGGTGATGGCAACAATGTCGCCACCTCCTTCATCCACGCTGCGGTGCGCTTCGCCTTCCGCCTCCATCTCGCCTGCCCGCCGGAGCTTTCGCCGGCACGCGAGCTCTTGGCCTGGGCCGAGGCCGAAGGCGGTGATGTGCGGGTCCTCGCCGATCCGGCGGAAGCGGTGCGGGGTGCCGATCTGGTGGTCACGGATACCTGGGTGTCGATGGGTGACAGCGACGCCGACCGGCGCATGACCCTGCTCGAACCCTACCGCGTCGATGCCCGGCTCATGGCCCTCGCCGCCCCGGATGCCCTCTTCATGCATTGCCTGCCGGCGCATCGCGGCGAGGAGGTCACCGCCGAGGTGATCGACGGCCCGCAGTCCGTGGTGTTCCGCGAGGCCGAGAACCGTCTCCATGCCCAGAAGGGCATCCTCGCCTGGTGCCTCGGTGCCTGAGGAGAGCTGCCATCGTGGCGGAACGCATCCTCGACAACGACCTCGTCCGCCCGTTCCATCTGGAGCGCGCCCATCTGCGCGGCCGCTTCGTCCGACTCGAGGAAACCGTCCATTACGTGCTCACCGCCCATGCCTATCCGGAGCCGGTGTCCCGCCTGCTGGCAGAACTCCTGGTCCTGGCCGGCGGCTTCGTCGGCGCCCTCAAATTCACCGGCACCTTCAGCCTGCAGATCCGGGCCGAAGGGCCGATCCGCCTGATGGTGGTGGATGTCACCAATGACGGCGTGATGCGCGGCTATGCGAGCTTCGACGAAGAAGCGATCGCCGCTTCGCAGACGCTCGATCCGGCCGCCCTGTTCGGTGAGGCGGTACTCGCCCTGACCGTCGACCAGCGCAGCGCCGGCGGTCAGATGCAGCAGGGGATCGTGCGCATCGACGGCAAAAGCCCGAGCGGCGCGCTGATGATCTATTTCCGCCAGTCGGAGCAGATCCCCACCGCGGTGCACACCGCCGTCGGCCGCGATCCCCTGACCGGCCGCTGGCGTGCCGCCGGCATTCTGGTCCAGGCGATGCCCGGCGAGGCGGCCGAGGACCCGGAAGAGCGGCAGGAGAACTGGCATCGGGTGATGCTGTTCCTGCAGACGGTAACCGAGGAGGAACTGCTCGGCGACGGGCTGAGCCCCGACGAGGTATTGTTCCGGCTGTTCCATGAAGAAGGGGTGCGGGTCTTCGAGGCGGTGCCGATCACGCCGGGCTGCTCCTGCGATCGCCAGCGGGTGCAGACGATGCTGCGCCAGTTCCCCGCCGAGGAGCTGGAGGGCATGCGCCAGGAGGACGGCAGCATCGGCGTCACCTGCCAGTTCTGCAGTCGGCATTACCTGTTCGAGGCGGGCGAGGTGGATGCCCTCGTCGCCGAACGCTCCGGGAGCGAGACCTGAAATGCGAATGCCATCCCTGCCCAGGCTGCCGATCCTCTTTCTGGCGCTGCTGCTCGCCGGCTGTGCGAGCAGCGGGACCGAGCGGCCGGCAGCCGA
>JALSRW010000434.1 GCA_026984595.1 Alphaproteobacteria bacterium | reverse complement strand
GGTGACCCCGTGCACCAGCCCCTTGGCACCTTCCAGCACGCCTTTGAGGATGCGCTCGCAGGCGGCCATCTCCCACAGCACGTTGAGATGGATGCGTCCTTCGCCCCGCCGCAGGTCATGGGCGATACGGGCCTGGCTGATGGCGCCCCGGATCGAATAGGCGACCAGTTCCTCGTGCCGTTCGCGGCGATTGCGCCCCTTGTAGGTGAGGGGCACATACTCGCCATTGTCGTCGATCACATCGGCGTTGACGCCGGAAATCGTGCCGACGCCTCCTGCTGCCGCCCAGGCTCCGGCGGTCCGGCCATTGCTGACCGCTACGCCCTTGCCGCCCTCCACGAGGGGCCAGACTTCCTGACCCGAGACGACCATGGGCTCGACCAAGCTCATCCAGTCACTTCCCTTGTTCGGCGGAACCAACGCCACGACCCCGCCACGCGGTCATGCCGCCGATGGCGCCGGGGGGCGGACCCACTCCCCGGCGACCGTCGTTGCGTTCCACGCGGATGGGAGGGTCATGCGCGACGCCGCCCGCCACCTCTGGGGGCACGCGGCTCCACCCGACGCGCCTCGCCGGTTTCCTGATCGACCGCACGCATGCTCAGCTTGACCTTGCCGCGGTCGTCGATGGCCAGCACCTTGACCTTGACGATATCGCCTTCCTTGACGACGTCCGTCACCTTCTCCACCCGGCCGTCGGTCAGCTCCGAGATGTGGACCAGGCCATCGTAATTGCCGAGGAAGTTGACGAAGGCGCCGAAATCGACCACCCGCACCACCTTGCCCTCGTAGATCTTGCCGACCTCCGGGGTGGCGGTGAGGCCGAGGATCCAGTCGGCCGCCTTCTTGGCCGCTTCGGCATCGGCGGCGGCGATGCGCACCGTCCCGTCGTCCTGGATGTCGATCCTGGTGCCGGTGCGCTCGGTGATC
The DNA here is from genome assembly GCA_026984595.1 of Alphaproteobacteria bacterium. Lineage (GTDB taxonomy): Bacteria > Pseudomonadota > Alphaproteobacteria > Geminicoccales > Geminicoccaceae > JALSRW01. The sequence continues at coordinate 1,100 of JALSRW010000434.1, read as the reverse complement.
TCGCGGATGGTCTTGCCGCCCGGGCCGATCACCGCACCGATCTTGTCGGTGGGCACCTGCAGGGTGGTGATGCGCGGCACCGTCTCGCGCATCTCCGGTCGCGGCATGCCCAGCGCCTTGGCCATCTCGCCGAGGATGTGCATGCGTCCGCGACGGGCCTGGCTCAGGGCGTTGCCCATGATCTCCTCGGTGATGCCGGCGATCTTGATGTCCATCTGCAGCGAGGTGACACCCTGTTCGGTACCGGCCACCTTGAAGTCCATGTCGCCGAGATGGTCCTCGTCGCCGAGGATATCGGACAGCACCGCGTAGCGGTCGCCCTCCTTGATCAGACCCATGGCGATCCCCGCCACCGGGCGGGCCAGGGGCACGCCGGCGTCCATCAGTGCCAGCGAGGTGCCGCAGACCGTGGCCATCGAGCTCGAGCCGTTGCTCTCGGTGATCTCGGAGACCACCCGGATGGTGTAGGGGAACTCGTCCTTGGAAGGCAGCAGCGGACGGGTCGCCCGCCAGGCCAGCTTACCGTGGCCGATCTCGCGCCGTCCGGGGGTACCCATGCGGCCCACTTCGCCCACCGAGTAGGGCGGAAAGTTGTAGTGGAGCAGATAATGCTCGCGCAGATCCCCTTCGAGCGCGTCCACCACCTGCTCGTCCTGACCGGTACCGAGGGTGACCACCACCAGCGCCTGGGTCTCCCCGCGCGTGAACAGGGCACTGCCATGGACCCGCGGCAGCACGCCCACCTCGGCGGTGATCGGCCGCACCGTCTCCAGATCGCGGCCGTCGATACGGCGGCCGGTATCCAGCACCTGGTTGCGGACCAGATTCTTCTCCAGATGCTTGAACTCCTCGACCACCGCAGCCGCGAGCTCGACATCGTCGCCCGCCAGCTCCTCGATGGCCTGTGCCCGCACCTCGGTGATGCGCTCGTGGCGACGCTGCTTGACGGGTTCGGCGTAGGCCTCCCGCAAGGCACCCTCGAAGCGTTCCTCGAGCCGGGCATAGAGATCGCCGTGATCGGGCGGCTCCAGCTCCCAGGGCTCCTTGGCGCAGGCCTGGGCCAGCTCGAGAATGAGGTCGATCACCGGCTGGAACTGGCT
>JALSRW010000433.1 GCA_026984595.1 Alphaproteobacteria bacterium | reverse complement strand
GATCTCCTCCGACCAGAACGCCTCCTCGAAGCGGCGGGCGAGCCGGGTCGCGGCCTCCTCCTCGGAGCGCGCGCGGTCCCACTGGCCGAGGGCGCGGGCGAGCTCCGCCGCGTAACGGCGGGCGGCATAGACATAGCCCTGGACCTCGACGAGGGCGATCGGTCCCTCCGCCAGCCGCCCGTCGGCATGGAAGACGGAATCGCCGGAGTCCTTCCAGCCCTGATTGGCGAGACCGGTGCGGCTGGCGCGCACATATTCGACGAAGCCGTCGCCGTCGCGGTCACCGTATGCGGCGATCCAGTCGAGCGCGGCGACGATGTGCGGCCAGAGCTCGCGCAGGGTGGCGATGTCGCGGGTCCGCTCGAAATACATGCCCGCCAGGACGATGAACAGGGGCGTGGCGTCGACACTGCCATAGTAGAGGCCGAAGGGGATCTCCTTGAGGCGGGCGAGTTCGCCTTGGCGGGCCTCGTGCAGGATCTTGCCGGGTTCGGCATCGGCTTCGGGGTCGACGCGAGTGGCCTGGGTGGCGGCCAGGAACCGCAGTACGCCCCGGGCCACCTCCGGATCGACCCACAGCATCTGCATGGCGGTGATGATGCCGTCGCGGCCGAAGGCCGTGCTGAACCACGGGATCCCGGCATAGGGATAGGGTCCGTAGGGGGTGTCGGTGATCAGCATGTAGAGATCGGCGATCGCCCGCCGCACCACCTCGTTGAACAGTTCGTTGGAGGTGGTGATCGCCGTCGCCCGGCCGCTGGCCGCGCGCAGGCTGCGCCGTGCGCTGCGCATGCAGCTCGCGAACACACGCCGCTCGGCCGCAGTCCGCGTCTCGCCCTGCTCGACATCGATGGTGATGTGCAGCAGCCGCCGGCTGCCGGGTTCGAGGCGGATCTGCCATTCCGCGAGATTCTCGGTCAGCCGGTCGGGCGCCGGATCGAAGGTCAGGACGGTGCGCTGCAGTCGTCCGTCGCGCGCCCGGTAGGCGAGCACCACCTGGTTCTGATCCGCACGTTCGACCTTCAGCGTGCCGCGCCCCCGGGGGCGATGGCCGCGCACCTCGAACAGATCGGCGAAGTCGCTGGCGAAGGCGAGTTCCAGCGTGGTCTCCAGCGGTTCGGGCCGGAAACTCTGCAGCCGCAACCGCTCGAGGCAGCTTTCCCGGAAGAGGATGCGGGTGCGCATGACGTGCAGGGTGTCGCGCGGCAGCAGCAGCTCCCCCTTCTCGTCGAACAGATCCGGATTGGTCAGATCGGCCTTGAGCAGCAGATTGTCGTCGGTGACCACCGAGCCCAGCAGCAACGGACGCCGGCCCGCCACCGAAAGGCGGAACTCGGACAGGATGCGGGTATCGCGGTAATAGAGGCCCTCGGGACTGCCGGGGCCGGCGATGATGTCGCCGTAATGGTCGAAGAGGCCGAACATGTCCCCCGCCTTGAGGGTGCGGGGGCGGCGCTCGAGCAACGAGGAGGTGGCCGGGATGTAGAAATGGACCAGTGGCGAGGAGGCGGGACGGGCGGCGGTGTCCATGGCCTACGGCCTGTCGGCGGAGGAGCTGCGCGGGCGTGTGTTGGACATGGGATCAGGCGACGGAAAGCTGCGGGCGCATCGTCTCCAGCAGTCGCTCGTAGACCGCGACATATGCGAGGGCCATGCGCCGGGCGGTGAAACGTTCCTCGAAGCGGGCCCGCACTCGGCGACGGTCGATGGCGGCAATCGCCGCCAGGGCCTCGGCCGCCGCCTGTTCCGACTCGACGATCTGACCGGTGATGCCGGGCTCGACGATTTCCGGCACCGAACCCCAGTTCCAGGCGATGACCGGCGTGCCACAGGCCATGGCCTCGATCATCACCAGACCGAAGGGCTCCGGCCAGTCGATCGGAAACAGCAGGGCCGCGGCTCCCGCCAGCAGTTCCTGTTTGCGCGCATCATCGACCTCGCCGAGGAACTCGACGCCCGGGCTGGTCAGCATCGGTGCGATCACCTCGCGGAAATAGCGCAGATCGGCGCGGTCGATCTTGGCCGCGATCCTGAGCGGG
>JALSRW010000432.1 GCA_026984595.1 Alphaproteobacteria bacterium | reverse complement strand
GCCCCTGCCAGCGGTTCTCGGGTACGAGGCGGATGTTGAGCGGGTTGTTGTTGCGGATGCCGCAGGGATACACTGGCAAGAAGAAGAGTTCTTCGGATGTCCGCCTGCCACCTCCTCGCCGAACTCCGCCTCTGTGGCTTCGTTCTTCGGGCCGTGGGTGACCGGCTGGCCGTCCAGCCGGCATCCCGGCTCGATGGGAACCTTCGGGCTTCGATCCGACGACATCGGGACGCGCTCCTGCGCCTGCTCGCAGACGACGACCCCCTCGTCCGCGCCGAGGCCGCCCTGCAGCCACTCATGAACGGCCGCGAGATTGGGGACGGTGATGCGGGCTGCGGCAAGCCGGAGGACGATGACGCGGAGTTCCGGGACCACCAATCCGGCCTCAGCACCGTCCCTGTGGCGCCCTCCCTGGCCAATCCCCTGTGTGGCCCGGGGCAGCACCCCGCCAGCGGCGGGCATGGGGGCGAGCGGCCGGGGGCAGGGCGCTCCAGCGCCTGGTGTGCGCTCTTGTCTCGCATCCAGCTCCGCGGCTACGGGGGAAGGGGTGGACGGCAGGAGCTCGCATGCCGGATCCGGGATTCATCCCGCTCGATCGTTTTCCGCCCGGTGCGCTCGTTCGCGTGCGCGGGCGGGACTGGGTGGTGGTCGCGCACGAGGAGGAGGGCGAGGTGCTGCGGCTGCGTCCCCTCGACGGGACCGACCGCGAGACCTGCGGCATCTTGCCGGGGCTCGGCCACGATCAGGTCCGACCGGCGCAGTTCCCCGAACCGCCCGCCGACCGCATCGGTGACGCCGCGGGCCTGCGGCTGCTGTTCGACGCCGCGCGGCTGCTGTTGCGCTCGAGCGCTGCACCGATCCGCTCGCTCGGGCGGATCTCGGTCGCCCCCCGGCCCTATCAGTTCATACCGCTTTTGATGGCGCTCAGGCTCGAGCCGGTCCGGCTCTTGATCGCCGACGACGTGGGGACCGGCAAGACCATCGAAGCGGCCCTGATCGCGCGGGAGCTTTTGGACCGTGGTGTCATCCGTCGCATGGGCGTGCTCGCCCCCGCCCATCTCTGCGACCAGTGGCAGCGGGAGCTCGCCGAGAAGTTCGCCCTGGGCGCCGAGCTCGTCGCGCCTGCAACCCTGGCCGCGCTCGAGCGGCGCTTGCCTAGGCCCGACCTCGGTGTCTGGGCATGGCTCGACGCCTTCGTGGCCAGCATCGACTTCGTGAAGAGCGAGCGCCACCGTGAGCGCTTCCTCCGCCACGCACCGGACCTCGTGATCGTCGACGAGGCCCATCTCTGTGCCCGCCCGCGCGGCACCGACCGCCAGCGCCCAGAGCAGCAGCGCTACGAACTCCTCCGCGACCTCGTGGACCGCCGCCCCGACATCCACCTGTTGCTGGTGACCGCCACGCCCCACTCCGGCATCGAGGAGAGCTTCCGCTCGCTGCTCGGGCTGCTCGATCCACGCTTCGAGGAACAGGCCGACCGCCGCCGGCTGCGCCGGCACATCGTCCAGCGCCGGCGCCGGGAAGTGGAACGCTGGATGGGAACGGACACGGCGTTTCCCACCCGCCTTCCGCACGAAGCCACCTACCGCCTCACCCCGGCCTATCAGACCCTTTTCAACAGGGTGCTCGCCTTCTGCCGGGAGGCCATAGGGACCGGCGACGGGCGGGACGTGCGGCAGCGGGTGCGGTACTGGGGTGCCATCGCCATCCTGCGCTGTGTGCTTTCGAGCCCCGAGGCGGCACGCGCGGTTCTCGAACGCAAGGCCGCGACCGAAGCCCGGACGATGGACGAGTCGCCGCAGGAGGTCGATGACCGCCAGCGCCCCTTCGTCACCGACATGCTCGACGAGGCCGGCGGCACCGACGTGGCTCCTGCAGGCGCGGTGCAGGAAGCGCGGGCGGTGCTGGAAGAGCACCATCACCGGCGCCTGTCCGCCTTCGCCCGCGAAGCGACAGAGCTCGCCGGCAAGGACCGGGACGCCAAGCTCGCGTGTCTGTTGCGTGCGCTCAAGGATCTGCTCGCGCAGGGCCATCATCCCAT
>JALSRW010000431.1 GCA_026984595.1 Alphaproteobacteria bacterium | reverse complement strand
ACCTCGGGCATCCGCCTCGGCACCCCTGCCGGCACCACCCGCGGCTTCGCTGCCGCCGAGTTCCGGGAGATCGGGCAGATGATCGGCGATGTGCTCGACGCGGTGGCCGCCGAAGGCGAACTTCCCGAGCGCACGGCCGCCGGAGTGCGTCGCCGGGTGGACGATCTGTGCCGGCGCTTTCCCATTTACGAGGGGCTCTGAGGAGACCGGCTGGCGGAGGGGCGGTGGACCGGCTAGTCTGCCGCCAGCCAGCCATTGCCGAACGAGCCCGAGGATGCACAGTCTCGACCCCGTCACCCTCGCCGTCATCGAAAACGGTCTCGCCCAGGTCTGCAACGAGATGGATCTGGCCTTTTCGCGGGCCGCCTTCTCACCGGTGATCGCCGAAGCCAACGACCGTTCCGACGGCATCTACCACCGCGACGGCGGCCGCCTCGTGGCCCAGGGCGAGCTCGGTCTGCCGGTGTTCGTCGGCACCATGCAGGACTCCACCCGAGCGGTGCTCGATGCCATCGCCGCCGGCCACGCCGCCCCGCCCGAGGAAGGCGACATCTTCATCCTCAACGACCCCTATCTGGGCGGCACCCATCTGATGGACGTCAAGTTCGTCACCCCCTTCTTCTACCGGGGCGAGCTCTTCTGTTGGCTGGCCAACACCGGCCACTGGCCGGATATCGGCGGTGCCGTGCCGGGCGGTTTTTCGGCCAATGCCACCGAGGTCGAGCAGGAGGGGCTGCGGTTGCCGCCGGTCAAGCTGTTCAAGAAGGGCGAGCTCGATCCCGAGATCTACGGCATCATCACCTCCAACATCCGCATCGCCGAGCAGCGGATCGGCGACATCCGCGCCCAGCGCGCGGCATTGCTGGTGGGTGCGAAGCGCCTGACCGCGCTCCTCGACCGCTACGGCCGTGATACGGTGGATGCGGCGATCGAGGAGCTCGAGACGCGGGCCGAGGCCCGGATGCGGGCACGCATCGCGCCGATCCCGGACGGCATCTACGAGGGGAGTGCGGTGGTCGACAGCGACGGGGTGGTGGACGAGCCCCTGTGGATCCGTCTCAGGATCACCAAGCGGGACAGCGAGCTCCATTTCGACCTGTCCGGATCGAGCCCGCCCTGCCGCGGCCCGATGAACAGCGTGATCGCCACCACCCGTTCCTCCATATATCTGGCCATCAAGCACATCTTTCCCGAAGTGCCGATCAATGCCGGCATGTTCCGGCCGCTGCGGATCACCGATCCCCGGGGCACCTTCCTCTATGCCGAATACCCCCGTCCGGTCTCGGGCTGCGCGGCGGAGGTGAGCCAGCGCATCGCCGAAGCGGTGTTCGCGGCCATGGTCGAGGCGGTGCCCGAGCGGGTGACCGCGGCGCCGGCCGGAACCTCCGGCAATTTCGCCCTCGGCGGCAGCGATCCCGTGCGCGGCCGCAACTATGTCATGTATCACATCACCGGCGGCGGCTATGGCGGCAATGCCGACCATGACGGGCTGTCCTACGGCTGCTCGACGATCGGCATTTCCAAGAGCGCCCCGGTGGAGGTCACCGAGCAGCAGTATCCGGTACTGTTCGAGGAATTCGCCCTGCGCGAAGGCTCCGGCGGGGCCGGTCGGCGCCGCGGCGGCTTCGGCGCCCGCTACACGGTGCGGCTGATGGCCGGGGAGGCGCGCGCCTCCTTCGTCATGGATCACGGGCGCTTCGGCCCCCAGGGCGTACGCGGCGGCCGTGACGGCGCCTGCAACCGCATCACCGTCACCTACGCCGACGGCCGCAGCTATGTGCCGCCGCACCTTTCCAAGGACCAGGGGGTGCCGGTGGCCGCCGGCGATCGCATCACCGTCGAGACCCCGGGCGGCGGCGGCTATGGCGATCCCTTCACGCGCGAGCCGGACCGGGTCGTCCGTGACCTGCGCCGCGGCTACTACACGCCGGCGCAGGCGCGGGACTGGTTCGGGGTGGTGGTCGACGAAACCACGCTGGAAATCGACCCGGCGGCCACCGAAACGCTGCGCGCACAGGCCGCCGGCGAAGGGTGAACGTCAG
>JALSRW010000430.1 GCA_026984595.1 Alphaproteobacteria bacterium | reverse complement strand
TCGGCCGTCGCCCACCGCGGCGGTGATGCTGCCGCCGCGGCCGCTCGCATCGCCGGCGGTGAAGATGCCGGGACGGCCTTCGATCCGTCCGAACCGGTCGCTGGCCAGATACTCCCGTTCGCGGGGCAGGATCTCGATGCCCTCGGGATCGACGATCTCGCCGGTGGCCGGGATCACCATGTCGGCGGCGATCACCCGTTCGGTGCCCTCGAAGGCCACCCGCTTCGTGCGGCCGTGTTCGTCCTTGAACGGCCGTACCGCCGCCAGCTCCACGGCCTTGAGACGGGCGCCACGGATGATCAGGCGGGTGGGCGTGGTGTGGGGATGGATGATCACCCCCTCTTCCACCGCCTGCTGCACCTCGCGGGGAAAGGCCTGCATATGGTCTTCCGGTCCCACGGCGTCGGCCGCCCCCGGCAGGGCGCGGGTGGTGACCAGATGGACCTCCTTGGCACCCGCCCGGATCGCCATGCGGGCGACATCGACCGCGGTGTTGCCACCGCCGTGCACGACCACGACCTTGCCCTCGAGGGGAGCGGCGCCGACATCGATCCACTCTTCGAGCAATGCCAGCCCGTAATGCAGATCGCCCGGTGCGGCCCCGTCCACCGACCAGGGTCGCGGCTTCTGCAGGCCGACGGCGAGCAGCACGGCATCGTGGGATTGCTCGAGCTCGTTGAGGAAGATGTCGCGGCCGAGCTTCCTGTGCGGGCGGAACTCGATGCCGTCGGCGAACAACCGCTCGAGCTCGGCGTCGAGTGCTTCGCGCGGCAGCCGGTAGAGCGGAATGGCGGTGCGCAGAAGGCCGCCGGCCAGAGGATACTGGTCGAACAGCACCGGCTTGACGCCGGCGCGGCGCAGATGCCAGGCCGCCGCCAGCCCGGCCGGACCGGCACCGACGATGGCCACCTCGGGAGCGTCCTCGGCCAGCGGTGGCAGCGGCAGGCGCCAGCCCCGAGCGATGGCGGTATCGCCCAGGAAACGTTCGATCCCGTGGATGTCGAGCGGCTCGTCGAAACGGCCGCGGTTGCATCCGTCTTCGCAGGGATGCGGGCAGATGCGTCCGGTGACCGCCGGCAGCGGATTGACGGCGACGATGGTCCTCCAGGCGCCTTCGAGATCGCCCTCCTGGATCTTCTGGATGTAGGCCTGGGCGTCCTCGCCGGCCGGGCAATGGGTATGACAGGGGGCCGGCCGGTGGCGATGGACCGGCCGCTTCTCCCGCCAGCTTCCGACGTCGTAGGTCAGGGAACTGCCGGGCAGGGCGGCGGCCGCCCGCGCCAGAGAGGCGGGATCGTAGCCCTTCATCGGATGGCCCCTCCCCTTCGCACCAGGGCCGCCGTCACGCTGTCGCGCGCATCCCCCTCGCGGGCCAGCAACCCGTAGGTCTCGATATTGTAGTCGGCGAGCGCCTGCAGATGCTCGCGTTCCTGCACGGCCACCGGATCGTCCCCCAGCAGATGGCGGAATCGGCCCTGCAGACGGAGATATTCGGTGACCGGCTTCTTTTCGCGGATCGGCAACACCGACACGAGCTTGCCGCGCTCGAGCTCGATGATCGGGGTCAGCCCGGTCTCGACGCCGGCCCGGGCGACTTTGATGGTCAGTTCCGATGCGTGCATCCAGCCCAGCGGGCAGGGCGAATGGATCATCAGGAAGGTGGGGCCCTCGATGGCCATGGCGCGACGCACCTTGGCCTTGATGTCGCCCGGATAGGCGACCGTGGCGGTGGCCGCATAGGGCAGATGATGGGCGGCGATGATCGCCAGCAGGTCCTTCTTGAGATGGCGCTTGCCCGGCCGCATCCGGCCCGCAGGCGAGGTGGTGGTGACCGCCGCGTGCGGGGTCGAACTCGAGCGCTGGACGCCGGTGTTCATGTAGGCCTCGTTGTCGAAGCACACATAGAGCACGTTGTGGCCGCGCTCGATCATGCCCGACAGGGTCTGGAAGCCGATATCGAAGGTCCCGCCGTCGCCGGCGAAGGCCAGGACCTTGGTCGGCCGCCCCTGCTGTTTGAGCGCGGTCTCGATGCCCGCGGCCAGCGCCGCCGCATTCTCGAACACCGAATGAATCCAGGGGATCCGCCAGGCGGTCTGCGGCCAGGGGGTGGAGAATACCTCGAGGCAGCCGGTGGCGTTGGCGACGATGACATCGGGGCCGGCCGCCTCGGTGACGATATGGGCGGCCAGCGACTGTCCGCACCCCTGGCAGGCGCGGTGTCCCGGATCCATGCCCGAAAAGCGGGGCTGGCGGCGGCGCAGCTCGAGCAGATCGATGGTGGTTCGCGACTTGCTCATCTCGCGCCTCCCGAGCGGGCCGGCGGTGCCGACTGCAGATCGATGACGGTGCAGCGAACGGGTTCCGCGGCCTCGGCGAGGCGCAGCAACCGCGGCAGGATCTCGATCGGAATGTCGCGCCCGCCGAGACCGGCGATCGCCCCGTGCACCCGCGGTACATCCCGCAGGCCGGCCAGCGCCGCCCGCACCTCGTTGGCGAGAATGCCGCCGGCCCCGGGGCCGATGGCCCGCTCCAGCACGATGAGGTCGGACAGCCCGTCGACCGCCTCGCGCAGCGCCTCGACGGGAAACGGGCGGAAGCTGCGCAGCGCCATCAGACGCAGGGGCGTGTCGGGCAGGAGCTCGCGGGCCGCCTCCTGCAGGGTGCCGTATACGGAGCCCAGGGTGAGCACGCCGATCCCGGCGGAATGCGGCCCGTCGCACTTGATCAGCCCCCCGGCGCGGCGACCGATCAGATCCGCCCAGTCGGAATCGGCCTCGAGGATGGCGGGAACGGCCGCCTCCAGATCGGCATGGAGCTGGGCCCGCACCTCGGTGTAGTGCTCGGGTCCGACCAGCGTTCCCAGGGTCAGCGGACGGCGTGGATCGAGGGTCCTGGAGAACTGGTACGGCGGCAGGAACATGTCGATCTGCTCCTGGCTCGGCAGATCGACGGGCTCGAACAGATGGGTGAGGATGAAGCCATCGACGCAGACCATCACCGGCAGTTCGGTGTCCTGGGTGATGCGGAAGGCCTGGATGGTGGTATCCACCGCGTCCTGATTGTCGGTGCAGAAGAGCTGGATCCAGCCGGCGTCGCGGACGGCCATGGCATCCTGATGGTCGTTCCAGATGTTGATGGGGGCGCTGATGGCGCGGTTGGCACAGGTCAGCACCAGCGGCACCCGCATGCCGGCGATATTGTAGAGCACCTCGGCCATCAACAGCACGCCCTGGGAGGCGGTGGCGGTATAGGCACGCGAGCCCGCGGCGGCGGCACCCAGCACCACCGAGGCGGCGGCGAACTCGCTCTCGACACTCACCACTTCGCAATCCGCCTCGCCATCGGCGACCAGCTTCGCGATCCCCTCGACGATATGGGTCTGGGGGGTGATCGGATAGGCCGCCACCACCTGGGGGCGGCAGCGAGCCACCGCCCGGGCGATGGCCTGGGAACCTTCAAAGGCCGCGCGCATCCACCACACTCCGCCATGCGTTTTCTTCGACCCGCTCCACCGCCATGCGCACCGCCCGCCTGTTGCGCGCTGCGATCTCGGGCGGAAACCGCTCCTCGAGAGCCTGCTCGAGAGCCTGGAGCGGACAGATGCCGGTGAGCGTCAGCAGGGCTCCGAGCAGAGCCGCATTGGGTACCGGCCGGCCGATCGTCTCCTCGGCGATGCGGCTCGCCGGGAGGCTCACCCAGCGGCCGTCGAGGCCGGCCGGCGGCGGCAGTTCCTCCTGCCGCGCGCTGTTGACCAGCACCCGGCCATCCTTCTCGAGCCCGGCCAGCGTCGCCGGCGTCCGCAGGAGCGTGGGATCCTGGACCACCACGATATCCGGCTTCTCGATCTGGCAGCGGCGTTTGACCGTATCGCAGGCCACCCGGACGAAGGCCGCCACCGGCGCTCCTCGCCGCTCTGCTCCGAAGGCGGGAAAGGCCTGGCCGTAGAGCCCCGCATCGATCACCGCCGCGGCCAGCAGATAGGCGGCCACGACATTGCCCTGACCGCCCCGGCCGTGGATGCGAATTTCGAGCACCGCGTTCCCCCCGGACTTCGATTCCGATCGGCTTTACCACGAACGTCGAGGCAATCGAAGGATAGCTTCGCCGGCTCCCGCTGCCTTGACCTGGCTCAATCGGCCGGGCTCCCGGCGGCGCCGGATTGCCCTCGGTCGTCGAGAGGGATGGCGCGAAAGCGGGGCCGGGCCGCGGCGGCGAAGGTCTCGCAGGAGGGCAGCCGCAGCTCCCCTGCATCGGCGCGGACCGTCTCCTCGATGATCGCGTAAAGGACGGAGACGGCGGCTTCCAACGCCGTTTTCGGACCGTCGCCGCGGAGCAGCCGGCCGAGATAGAGTGCCGCCAGCAGATCGCCGGTACCGTGGGCGCGGCAGGCGAGCCGTGGGGTCTCGATCCAGAAGCTGCCGGCGGCGCTTTCGAGCAGTACCCCGATGCCTTTGCCGCCCGCCGCCGGTACGCCGGTGGCCAGCACGGTATGTGGTCCGCGGGCCCGCAACCGCCGCGCCGCACGGCGCGCGGAAGGCACATCGACGGGCTCCGTGTCGGTGAGCCAGCCGAGTTCGAACAGATTGGGCGTGACGATGTCGGCCGCCGGCACGAGACGGTCGCGCAGGAACCCGGCCAGCGGGCGCGGCAGGAACAGCCCCCTGCCCTCCTCACCCAGTACCGGATCACAGAGCCAGGGGATGTCCGGCCGCGGCCCGCGCAGGCGGGCCACCGCCTCCAGCACCACCGGCCCCTGTTCGAGACCGCCGAGATATCCCGTGAGGATCCCGCCGCAGCGCTCCAGAGGAGCGGTGCCCAGCAGCCCGTCGAGGACCTCTCGCAGCCATTCGGCGGCGAAGCGGGATCCCGCCGGCGGCCCGTATCCCGGGTGATGGGCGAACCAGACGCTGGGCACCGGCCACACCTCGAATCCCAGCCGCTCCAGCGCCCAGCAGGCCACCCGGTTGCCGACATGCCCGAGGCTCACGAAGGACTGGATGGAAAGGACCGCCTGCTCCATTCTCCGCCCCGCACGAGATTGCGGCGCCGGTGTAGCGCCGACCGGTTCGCGAAGCGAGGATGGAGCGATGCCGCCGAACCCAGCCGATCTGCGTCACGAATACGAAGGCCCCGCCCTTCTCGAGAAGGATGCCGCCCTCGATCCCTTCGATCAGTTCGCGCGCTGGTTCGGGGAAGCGGTAGACGCCGGTCTCTACGAGCCCACGGCGATGACCCTGGCCACCGCCGATGCCGGCGGCCGGCCCTCGGCCCGGGTCGTGCTGCTCAAGGGCTACGATCGCCGGGGCTTCGTCTTCTACACCAACTACGAGAGCCGCAAGGGCCGGGAGATGGCCGAGAACCCGCGGGTGGCGCTGCTCTTCTTCTGGGACCGTCTGCACCGCCAGATCCGGATCGAGGGCACCGTCGAACGCACCGGTGCGGCCGAGGCCGACGCCTATTTCGCCTCGCGCCCCTACGGTGCCCGCATCGGCGCCTGGGCCTCGGCCCAGAGCCGGGAGATCGCCGGTCGCGAGGAACTGGAGCAGCGGGTGCGGGCGTTGCGCGAGCAGTATCCCGAAAGCGTGCCGCGGCCGCCCCACTGGGGCGGCTACCGGGTGGTGCCGGTCCGGTTCGAATTCTGGCAGGGGCGCAGCGATCGTCTGCACGATCGCCTGGCCTACGAGAAGCAGGGCGAAGGTTGGCGGCGCTATCGCCTGGCACCCTGAGAGCGGCCCCTTGCAGCGCGCCGCGAGGTGGCTAGTTTGCGGACTCGGTCAGAACGGGAATGCGGTTCATGGACGAGCGCAAGACGGTGTTCATTACCGGCGCCAGCCGCGGCATCGGCCATGCCACGGCAACCTATTTCGTGCGCCGGGGCTGGCGGGCCATCACCTGTTCGCGCGAGGTGGTGCCGCCGCAATGTCCACGCAACGAGCGTCACGCGCATATCACCATCGATCTTTCCGAGACCCATCGGCTGCCGGAGGCGGTCGAACGGCTGGGCGAGCTCCTGGACGGGGAACCGCTGCACGCGCTGGTGAACAACGCCGGCTATTCGCCCAAGGGCGAAGGCGGCACCCGTCTCGGCTGCCTCGATGGCGACATGGAAACCTGGCAGCGGGTGTTCGCCATCAACTTCTTCGCCCCGGTGTTCTTCAGCCGAGCCTGTGCGCCGCTCTTGGCCGAGAGCAAGGGCTCGATCGTCAACCTCACCTCGATCGCCGGCCACCGTGTCCATCCCTTCGCCGGCAGCGCCTACAGCACCTCCAAGGCGGCGCTCTGGGCGCTGACCCGCGAACTCGCCGCCGACCTCGCCCATCTCGGCATCCGCGCGAACGCCGTCTGCCCGGGCGAGATCAACACCGCCATCCTCTCGCCGGGCACCGAGGAGCTGGTGGAGCGCATTCCCCTGCGGCGGCTGGGTTCGCCGGAGGAGGTGGCGGCGGCGATCTACTATCTGTGCAGCGAGGAGGCCTCCTACATCACCGGGGCCGAGATCCCGGTCAACGGCGGCCAGGACGTCTACTGAGCCCGCCCGGGGCTCACTCCCGCACACCCCGCAGCCGCAGACTCCGCCGACGCAAGAGCTCGACCGTCGTCAGGAGGGCGATGGAGATCACGATCAGAATGGTGGCCACGGCGAGGATGGTGGGGCTGATCTGTTCGCGGATTCCGGCCCACATCTGCCGCGGGATGGTGCGCTGGTCGTAGCCAGCGAGGAACAGCACCACCACGACCTCGTCGAAGGAGGTGATGAAGGCGAACAGGGCGCCGGAGATCACCCCCGGCAGGATGAGCGGCAGCACCACCTTGAAGAAGGTGAAGGCGGGTCCGGCGCCCAGCGACTGCGCCGCCCGCACCAGGCTGCGATCGAAGCCGGTCAGCGTGGCGGTCACGGTGATCACCACGAACGGTGTGCCCAGCGCGGTGTGCGCGAGGATGATGCCGGCATAGGTCTGCGCCAGATCGAACTGCGAATAGAAGAAATACATGGCGGCGGCGGCGATGATGATGGGCACGATCATCGGCGCGATCAGGATGCTCATCACCGTCTTGCGCATCGGCATCTCGCTGCGGCTGAGGCCCAGCGCGGCGATGGTCCCCAGGGTGGTGGCCAGCAATGTCGCCGAGCTGGCGATGATGATGCTGTTCTTGACCGCATGCAGCCACTGCGGGTTCTGCAGGAAATCGCGGTACCAGCGCAGCGAGTAGGCGGCCGGATCGAACCTGAGCATCCCCTCGGTGAAGGTGAAATAGGGCTCGGCGTTGAACGAGAGCGGGATGATCACGAGGATCGGCGCGATCAGGAAGACGAACACGCCGGCGCAGAACACGTGATAGACGTAATGCCAGACCCGTTCGGCCGGAGATGCGTAGACGGGAAGCGCCATGGTCTCACCCGAGCTTCATGTTCTCGACGCCCACCAGCCGGTTGTAGACCCAATACAGGATCAGCACGGCGGCCAGCAGCAGGGTCCCGAGCGCCGCGGCGAGACCCCAGTTGAGCGATTTCTGCATATGGTAGGCGATCATGTTGGAAATGAGCTGGCCCGAGGTACCGCCGACCAGTGCCGGGGTGATGTAGTAGCCGATCGCCAGGATGAAGACGAGCAGGCAGCCGGCCCCCACCCCCGGCAGGGTCAGCGGCGCATAGACCCGCCAGAAGGCCTCCCAGGGATGGGCGCCCAGTGATTGGGCGGCACGCATGTAGGAGGGCGAGATGGTGCGCATCACGCTGTAGAGGGGCAGGACCATGAAGGGCAGCAGGATGTGGGTCATGGCGATGATCGTGCCGGTCTGGTTGTAGATCATCGAGATCCGGTTCTGATCGCCGATGATTCCGAGCCACACCAGCAGATCGTTGAGCACGCCCTGCTGCTGGAGAATGACGATCCAGGAGGTGGTGCGCACCAGGAGCGAGGTCCAGAACGGCAGCAGCACCATGATCATCAGCAGGTTGGAGAGTCGCAGCGGCAGCGTCGCCAAGAGGTAGGAAATGGGAAAGCCGAGCACCAGGCAGAGGGCGGTGATCAGCAGACTGATACGGAAGGTGCGCAAAAAGAGCGGCACGTAGATGCGCTTGTTGGCCGGCTGCGCGACCACATTGCCGTCGGGATCGAAGCGCAGATCCAGCGCCGCCAGATAGTAGGACAACGTATAGGGGCTGCTCATGCGCTTGATCAGTTTCCACACGTCGAGTTCGCCCCAGCGCTTGTCGATCCCCAGAAAGGCCTCGCGATAGGGCGGTTCGATCCGCTTGACCTTGCGCTGGGTCTTCATGATCAACGAGCGCATGCCGCTCATCTCGTAGTTGAGACGGGTGGCGACCTTGCCGACCGTGCGTGCCTCCCTGCTGCTCCGCAGATCGCCGTAAAGGGCCGCGAACACGCTCTCCCCGGGCAGTTCCCGCCCGTCCCACTCGCTCAGCGCACTCGACACCTGCGGCCAGTAGGTGCGCACTTCCGGATTGGCCACGCTGCGCATGAGCATGTCGAAGATGGGCATCAGGAAGGTGACCAGCACGAACAGCAGCAACGGCGTGGCCAGCAGGAAGGCGGTGATCCGGCGCCGGCGCATGGCCCGCGCCAGGGAGATCTTGAGCGGGGTTCCGTCGGCGGCGGTGAGCTGTTCGGGAGTGACGGCGATCTGGGCCATGCTGCGGATCCTCCCTCAGGCGTCCAGCGCCCGGCAGTCCTCCATCCGCCAGCCGACGCGGATCTGCTGGCCGGGGCTCAGAGCGAACGTGCCGCCGATGTTGGGCACCTTGACGATGAACGCATCGTCGCCGCAGACCGAAAGGCGCACGCGGATGTGGTCGCCGTGATAGACGAGTTCCTCGACGCGGGCCGCAAAGACGTTGGGCAGGCTGCCCTCGGGCGGATCGAGCACCACCCGCTCGGGACGCAGCGACAGGGTGGTGGCCTCGCCCACGCCCTTGACGTTGACGGCCAGCGCCAGCACCTCGCCGCCGGGGATCTCCACCCGGCAGGTGCCGTTCTCCAGCGCCCGCACGGTTCCCGTCAGACGGTTGTTCTCACCGATGAACTGGGCGACGAAGGCGTTTTCCGGCTCTTCGTAGAGGCTGGCGGGAGAGGCCAGTTGCTGGATCACCCCGTCGTTGAACACCGCCACCCGATCCGACATGGTCAGCGCCTCGCCCTGATCGTGGGTGACGTAGACCACGCTGATGGCCAGCTCTTCGTGGAGATGCTTGATTTCGTACTGCATGTTTTCACGGAGCTGCTTGTCGAGGGCGCCGAGCGGCTCGTCCATCAGCACCAGCTTGGGTTCGAACACCAGCGCCCGGGCCAGTGCCACCCGCTGTTGCTGGCCACCGGAGAGCTGGGCCGGACGCCGCGCCCCGAACCCTTCGAGCCGGACCATGGCCAGTGCCCGCGCGACCCGCCGGCGGATCTCCTCGCGCGGCGTCCGTCGGACCACCAGCGGAAAGGCCAGATTCTCCTCCACCGTCATATGCGGGAACAGGGCGTAGTTCTGGAACACCATGCCGATGTCCCGTTTGTGCGGCGGCACTCTCGTGAGCGGCAGCCCGTCGAGATAGATCTCGCCATGGGTGGCGGCCTCGAAGCCGGCGAGCATGAGCAGACAGGTCGTCTT
>JALSRW010000429.1 GCA_026984595.1 Alphaproteobacteria bacterium | reverse complement strand
TCAAGATCTCGCAGAAGCCGGCTCAGGCCGCCTCCAGCCGATGCAGGGAGGCCTCGCGGCGCTGCCAGCCGCCGCGGCGGAAATCCGCCTGGATGCCGATCAGCGCCGGTACCAGCAGCAGCACGAGGAAGGTGTTGACGGCCAGACCGAAGCACAGGGTGACCGCCATCGGGATCAGGAACTGGGCCTGGAAGCTGGTTTCGAACAGCAGCGGAGCGAGGCCGCCGATGGTGGTGAGCGAGGTCAGCAGCACCGCCCGCAGACGCGAACAGGTGCCCTCCACCACCGCTTCCCGCGGTGCGGCGCCCCGGCCGATCAGGCGGTCGATGGTGGTCACCAGGATGATGCTGTCGTTGACGAGAATGCCGGACAGACCCAGGAGCGCGATCAGGCTCAGAATGGTGAGATCGTAACCCATCACCAGATGGCCGATGACCGCGCCGATCACCCCGAAGGGCACCACCGCCATCACCACGAGGGGGCGGGTGAAGCTGCCGAACACCCAGGCCAGCACGATGTAGATGAGGCCGAGGGCGACGATCGCGCCGAGCCGCAGATCGGCCAGCGTGCCGGCCTGTTCCTCGGCCCGCCCGGCGAAGCGCCAGGTGAGACCGTAGCGGCCGGCGATACGTTCGAGATCGGGCGCCAGTGCCTCTTCGAGCTGTTCGAGGCGGATCAGGCTTTCGTCGAGTTCGGCGGTCACCGCCACCTCGCGTGCCGCATCCTGGCGGCGGATGGCGGCGAAGCCGCGTTTGGTGGCGAGCCGCGCCACCTCGCTCAGGCGCACCAGCCCGCCGCCCGGGCGGATCAGCTCGAAACTGCCGAGGTCGGTGTCCCGGAGCGCCTCCGGCAGCAGCCGCAGCACCACCTCCACCTCCTCGTCGCCGCGCGAGAAGCGGGTGGCGATGGTCCCCTCGAAGGCCGCCCGGAGCTGCCGGCCGATCTCCTCGGTGGTGAAACCGAGGGTGCGACCACGTTCGGTCGGGCGGATGGTGACCTCCGGCATGTCGTAGGCGAGATCGTCCTCGATCTGGCCGACCCCCGGAAAGCCGGCCAGCGCCCGTTCGAGCTCGCCGGCGGCGGATTTGAGGGCGGCCACGCTGTCGCCGCCGCGCAGGCGGATGTCCACTTCCCGGCCCGGCGGTCCGCCGCTGCGTTCGCGGATGGTCAGGGTATCGAGGCCGGGAATGGGCGGCAGGGCCGCGGTCCAGGCATCGATCACCGCCTGGGTGCGCACCGGCCGCTGATCGGAGGGGGTGAGCTCGACCTCCATCGCCCCGGAATTGTCGCCGCTGGCACCGGCCACGCCGGGAAGCCGGGAGGGATTGCTGCCCAGCCGCGAGAGGGTCATGACCAGCACATCCTCGGGCCGCACCCCGAGGTTCTCGAGACCCCGATGCAGGGCCTGCTCGACGGCGCCCAGTGCCGCTTCGGTTTCGTCGCGACCGACCCCCGGGGCCATGGTCAGGCTGACGTGGATGCGGTCGGATTCCGGCCCCTTGAAGAAGACGAAGCCGACATGGCCGCCCAGCACCGACCCGGCCATCACGATCAGCATGGCGATGGCCGCCGCCAGGGTGGTGTAGCGCCAGGTGAGCGCCCGCTCCACCAGCCGGCGGAACGGCCCCTCGCGGAAGCTGTCGAACAGGCTGTTGAAGCGACGCCGCCAGCGCCCGGGACGGCTCTCCACGGCCAGTGCCGAGCGCATGTGCGAGGGCAGGACGAAGAAGCACTCGACCAGGCTCGCCAGGAGCACCAGCACCACCACGGTCGGGATCTCCCGGATGAGGGTGCCGATCACATCGCCGATCATGAACAGCGGCAGGAAGGCGGCGATGGTCGTCAGGGTGGCGCTGGTCACCGGCGCCACCATCTGACGGGCGCCGTTCTCGGCCGCCAGCTCGGGAGGCAGCCCCCGCTCCTTCAATGCGGCGGAATGCTCGCCGACGACGATGGCATCGTCGACGACGATGCCGATCGCCAGGATCATGGCGAACAGGCTGATCATGTTGATGCTGTAGCCGCCCAGCCAGAGCATGCCGAGCATCGCCCCC
>JALSRW010000428.1 GCA_026984595.1 Alphaproteobacteria bacterium | reverse complement strand
GCTCGCCTCCGGCGGTGGGGCCGCGGGTTCCGGAGCGGCTCCGGCCAGATCGTCCCGGGTCATCGCTTCGGCCCAATCGGAGGCGAGCGCCTCGCCCGGGTCGGTCTCGCCCTCCTCCTCCTCCTCCTCGTCGATGCCGGCCATGGCCGCCCAATCGGCAGCCAAATCCTCCTGATCCTCGGGTTCGGGCGTCTGCGGATCGGCCATCGCCTTCAATGCTCCGTGGTGTTCCCGCGGCGGCGCCGCGGCCTCGCTCGCGGGCCGCTCACTGCACCAGCATCTCCTTGAACAGCACGTCCTCGACCTCGAGCGGCTCGATCGCCCGGTTGACCCGGGCCAGCATCTCTTCCTTGAGACGCTGCAGGCCGACGGCGCCCTTGACCTCGTCGACCGTGAGGGCCCGCAGATAGAGCTGGAAGCTGTCCATGACCCGGGGAGCCAGCGCGCGGATGCTCTCGGCGGTGGGCTCGTCGGCGACCTCGAGGGCGACCCGCAGCTTGAGAAACCGCATGCGTTTCCCGCTCGACTGCAGGTTGACGAGTATGTCGGGCAGATCGACGAATACAGCGGCCACCGCCGGGGCCTCGCCTTCGCCTCCCTTTTCCTTTTCCTTCGCTGCGCTCTCTTCCGGGGCGGCCCCGGACTCCGTCGCCGTCGGCTGCTCGCCCTCCGCGGTCTTGTCGGCGGCCGCCTCCTCGGCACCGCCGAACAGGCCGAGGAAATAGGCTGCGGCTCCGCCGCCTCCACCCAGTACCAGAAGGCCGGCGACGGCGATGATGATCAGTTTGAGCTTGCCCCCCTTGGCGCCTTCTTCCTGCTCCCCGGCCTGTTCCTCCTTGGCGACCTCTTCGGCCATGGTCGATCTCCTCTGCTCGCACCTCTGTTCCTCGGTCTCTACCGTTCCCGTTATAAAGCCCGATGGTTAACAGCTCGTTGCCGAGGCAAGTTCGTCTGCGGGCCGGCAAAAACTTCCGGCATGCCTTTCCGCAACCCGGGCGGGAACACGGTGGTCACGGTGCATTCCATGGACTGGCCCGGGATTTGCTTGACCGTGAGCGTCATCCTCGTGCGGCGTTCGGGAAGCCGGAGCAATGGACACCACCGCATACATCGGGCTCAGTCGCCAGATCGCGCTCCAGAACCGGCTGGACGTGATCGCCGGCAACATCGCCAATGTCGACACCACCGCCTACAAGGCGGAGGAACTCCGCTTCGAGACCGTCTGGGAACGTTCCGGCGGACAGCGCCTGGCATTCGTGCAGGATGTCGGCCGTGTCCGCGATCTGCGCGACGGTGCCCTGCAGGCGACCGGCAATCCGCTCGACTTCGCCATTTCGGGTCCCGGCTATTTCACGGTGCAGACCAAGGACGGACCGGCTTACACCCGGGCCGGCCGGTTCGCGCTCTCCCCCGACGGAGAGTTGGTGAATGCGAGCGGGTTGCCGCTGCTGGACGAGAACGGCACCCCGGTGACCATTCCCGCCGGCAGCGGCGAAATCTCGCTGGCCGGCGACGGCACCATCTCGGGTCGGGATGGCCCGATCGCCCGCATTCAGATCGTCGATTTCGCCGACCCGCGGCGGCTCGAGCGGCTCGGCGACGGGCTCTACCGTACCCGACAGCCGCCGCAGCCGGTGGAGAATGCGCGGTTGGAGCAGGGTGTGATCGAGGAATCCAACGTCGAGCCGGTGCTGGAGATTACGCGCATGATGGAGACCGTGCGGGCTTTCGAGGCCACCCAGAGAATGCTCGACATCCATCACGAGCTGGAGCGTCGCACCGTCCAGGGCGTGCTCGGACAGGCCGCCTGAAGCCGTCGGTCGCCATGGCAAGCGGAAAAGGAGAGACATCCCCATGCGGGCATTGAGCGTCGCTGCCACGGGCATGATGGCCCAGCAGCTCCATGTCGAGGTCATTTCCAACAACATCGCCAACATGACCACCACCGGCTACAAGCGTCGCCGGCCCGAATTCCAGGATCTGCTCTATCAGAGCCAGCGGCGGATCGGCGCCGCCTCGGGACAGGACGGCAGCATCGTCCCGGCGGGCGTGGAGCTCGGGCTCGGGGTCAAGACCGCCGCCGTCTATCGCGTGCACGGCCAGGGCGATCTGGTGAACACCGAGAACTCGCTGGACCTCGCCATCCAGGGCGAGGGCTTTTTCGTGGTCGAGCTTCCCAGCGGCGAGACCGCCTATACCCGCTCCGGCAATTTCCAGCTCTCTCCGGACGGGCTCATCGTCACCGCCGACGGCTATACGGTGAGCCCGGGGATCACCGTGCCTTCGGATGCGATCGAGGTTTCGATCAACTCCGAAGGCGAGGTAATGGCGAAGATCGACGGCCAGATCGAACTGTCCGACCTCGGACAGCTCGACCTCGCCAGCTTCGTCAATCCCACGGGGCTCACGGCGATCGGCAACAGCCTGCTGATGGAGACCGAGGCCAGTGGCAGCCCGGTGCTGGGCACGCCGGGAAGCGATGGATTCGGTACCGTTCAGCAGGGGTTTCTGGAAAGCTCGAATGTCAACCCGGTGCAGGAGATCACCGCCCTGATCACCGCCCAGCGCGCCTACGAGATGAATTCCAAGGTGATCTCGGCGGCCGATCAGATGCTCGGCACCGTGACCCAGATGCGGTGATCGGAGATGCGAACGCTTCTCGCTTTCTGCCTGTTGTTGCTGTCCGGATTGCCGGCGGCGGCCGAACTGATCCTGGCTCCGGGAGAACCGCTGGACGCCGCCCGCATGCGGGATCTGGTCGAGCCACGACTGGAGGCCCGTTTCGCGGGTTCGCGCTTCGCCATCGACTTCTACGAGCCGGTCCTGCCGCTCGCCAATCGGGCCACCGCTCCGACCAGGATCGATGTCGTCGGCTGGCGGCACGATCCCCGCAGCGGGCGCTTCGAGGCACGCCTGCTGGCCCGGCTCGAAAGTGGTGCCCAGAGCCGCATCACGGTCGTCGGCAGGGCCCGCGAGCTGGTGCCGGTCGCGGTACCGCGCCGGAACCTGGGGAAGGGGACGATCCTCACCGAAGGGCTGCTCGAAGAAGCCTGGCTCCCGGCATCCCGGCTGCGCGAGGACACCATTCTTCCGGTCGAGGATCTGGTCGGTCTCGAATCGCGTCGTTCGCTCCGTCGGGGGCAGCCGATCCGCCGCGGCCAGGTGGGGCGGGCGCGCCTCGTGCGTCGCGGCGACGTCGTCACCCTCGAGTTGCGTCGGCCCGGGCTGCTGCTGACCGCACTCGGCCGTGCCCTCGAGGACGGCGCCCGGGGCGAGGTCATCCGTCTCGTCAACCTCGACAGCGAGCGGCCGCTCCGGGGACGCGTGAGCGGAGCGCGTCGTGTCACCATCCTTGCCGCGGAGGCGAAATGAGCACCCGTCCGCTATTCCTGTCGACCCTGCTCGCCATGCTGCTCCTGGGCGGCTGCAATACCCTCGACCGCCTCTCGCAGATCGGCAAGACGCCGGAGCTCCGTCCCATCGAGAACCCGGTGGAGAAGCCGGGTTGGCGACCGGTGAGCCTGCCCATGCCACGGCCCGAGATGGCCCGGCCGGCCGGAGCCAACTCGCTCTGGCGCAGCGGCGCGCGCGGCTTCTTCCGCGACCAGCGGGCACGGCGGGTGGGGGACATCCTGACCGTCGAGGTGACGATCGCCGACAAGGCGAAACTGGACAACGAGACCAGCCGGGGCCGCACGAATTCGGACAATCTCGGTCTCACCGACCTGTTCGGTTTCGAGAACAAGCTGCAGAAGATCTTCCCGAGCTCCGACGCCAAGGCGCTCGATCCCGCCTCACTGGTCGCCGCCAAGAGTGACATGCTGAACAAGGGCGTGGGCAAGGTGGACCGCGAGGAGACCATCGACCTGAAGATGGCGGCGGTGATCGTCCAGGTGTTGCCCAACGGCAATCTGGTGGTGGAAGGACGCCAGGAGGTGCGGGTCAACTACGAGGTGCGCGAGGTCTTCGTCACCGGGGTGGTGCGGCCCGAGGATATCAGCCCCGACAACAGTATCAGGCACGACAAGATCGCCGAACTGCGGGTGGCCTATGGCGGCCGGGGCCAGCTCACCGACGTCCAGCAGCCCCGCTGGGGGGCCCAGTTCCTCGACGTGGTGCTGCCCTACTGAGGACCGGCCCGGCAGGCCCCCGCCCGTCGCCACCGGGTCGGGGCATGACGGGCCGGGCCGCCCGATGCTACTCTCGGGGTGTCCATCCGCCACCGGGAGAGGTGTGCCATGGCCCCCGCCGGATCCGACCCGAGCCTCGCCGAAGAATTGGACCTGCCGCCCTTCCTCGCCCCGTACGCGCCGGCCGACGAGGAACTGGTGGCCGGCTTTCTGGCCGAGAGCGACCTCGGGGCCGAGACCGAAGCCCGCATCGATCGGGAGGCGAGCCGCATCATCCGCCATATTCGCGAGAGCGGTGGGCTGGTGGGTGCCCTCGAGGACTTCCTCCACGAATACGGCCTCTCCACCCGGGAGGGGCTGGCCCTCATGGTGCTCGCCGAGGCGCTCCTGCGGGTACCCGACGCGGCGACCGCCGACCGGCTGATCGAGGACAAGCTGGGCACCGCGGCCTGGGCGGAGCGGCCCCACAAATCCGATAGCTGGATGGTTTCGCTGACCACCTGGGCCCTGGGCATCGGCAGCCGCATCGTCAGCCCCGAGGACACCCCCGAAGCCATTCTCCACGGCATCGTCCGGCGTCTCGGCCAGCCGGCGGTGCGGACCGCGGCCCGCCGGGCGATGCGTGTTCTCGGCCATCATTTCGTGCTCGGCGAGACCATCGAGGAGGCGCTGCGCCGGGCGCGGGCGGCGGCCTCGCTGGGCTACCGGCACAGCTACGACATGCTGGGCGAGGGCGCCCGCACGATGGCCGACGCCGACCGCTATTTCGAAGCCTATGCCGCGGCCATCGAGGCCATCGCCGCGACGGCCGGAGAGGAGGCCCTGCCCGCACGGCCCGGCATCTCGGTCAAGCTTTCGGCGCTGCATCCGCGCTACGAGGCATCGCAGCGCGATCGCCTGCTCGAAGAGCTGGTGCCGCGGCTGTCGGAGCTCGCCCGCAAGGCGCGGGCGCACGAGCTCGGCTTCACGGTGGATGCCGAGGAGGCCGACCGTCTGGAGATCTCTCTCGAGGTGATCGGCCGGGTCGCCGCCGATCCCGCCCTGGCCGGCTGGGAGGGGTTCGGGCTCGCCGTCCAGTCCTATCAGAAGCGGGCGCCGGCGGTGATCGACTGGGTCGTCGAGCTCGCCGAACGGCTCGATCGTCGCTTCATGGTGCGCCTGGTCAAGGGCGCCTATTGGGACGCCGAGATCAAGCGCGCACAGGAACGCGGCCTCGAGGACTACCCCGTGTTCACCCGCAAATCGGCCACCGATCTCTGCTATCTCGCCTGTGTGCGCCGTCTGCTGGCCGGCCGCCGTCGCATCTATCCCCAGTTCGCCACCCACAACGCCCTCACCGTGGCGACCATCATGGAGCTCGCCGGCGCCGGCAACCGGGATTACGAATTCCAGCGTCTCCACGGCATGGGCGAGGCCCTCTACCAGGCGGTTTCCGAAAGCGGTCCGCGCCTGCCCTGTCGGATCTACGCTCCGGTGGGCGGGCATCGCGATCTGCTGGCCTATCTCGTGCGCCGCCTGCTGGAAAACGGCGCCAACTCCTCCTTCGTCAGCGTCGTGCGCGACAGGTCGGTGCCGATCGACCGGCTGCTGGTGCGCCCGGCACGTCTCATCGGCGATCCGCGGCATGCCCGGCACCCGAAGATTCCCCTGCCGCGGGACCTCTACGCCCCGGAGCGGCGCAATTCCGCGGGCATCGAATTCGGCGAAAGGCGCGCCCTGGACCGGCTGCTGCTGGCGATCCGCCGGCCGCTGCCCGTGGCACGCGTCGCCCGTCCGCTGATCGGCGGCGGGGAGCTCGTCGGCAGCCCGCGCGAAGTACGAAGCCCGATCGATCGCGGGCTGGTCGTCGGCCTCGTCGAGGAAGCCCCGGAGGATGCGGTGGATACCGCCATGCAGACGGCCGCACGGGGATTCGTGGCCTGGTCACGAACCGCGGCGGAAAGGCGCGCGGCGGCCCTCGAGAGGGCGGCGGATCTGCTCGAGGAACGGCGCGGCCCGTTCGTCGGCCTCGCTGCCGTCGAGGCCGGCAAGACCCTGGTCGACGGTGTCGCCGAAGTTCGCGAAGCCGTGGATTTCCTGCGCTATTACGCAGCCCGTGCGCGTCGCCTGTTCGGTGCAAGAAGAACGATGCCGGGGCCGACCGGCGAGGAAAATCTCTACGGTTGGCGCGGACGGGGAGTGTTCGTCTGCATTTCGCCCTGGAACTTCCCGCTGGCCATCTTCACCGGCCAGATCGCGGCCGCTCTGGTCGCCGGCAACAGCGTCATCGCCAAGCCCGCCGAGCAAACCCCGCTCATCGCTCTGGAGATGGTGCGCCTTCTGCACGAGGCCGGAGTCCCGGCGGAAGTCTTGCATTGTCTGCCCGGGGACGGTGCCATCGGTGCCGCCCTCGTCGCCCATCCCCTGTGTGCGGGGGTGGCCTTCACCGGTTCCACGGAAACCGCCTGGCGCATCAACCGCGCCCTGGCGGCGAAGGATGCGCCGATCGTCCCGCTCGTCGCCGAGACCGGTGGCATCAACGCGATGATCGTCGATGCCACGGCATTGGCCGAGCAAGTGACCGACGATGTTCTGACCAGCGCCTTCCGCTCCGCCGGCCAGCGTTGCTCCGCCCTGCGGCTGCTGTGCATCCAGGAGGATGTCGCCGATTCCCTGCTGGCCATGATCCGCGGGGCGACCAGGGAGCTGCGCCTCGGCGATCCCCGCGATCCGGCCAGCGATATGGGACCGGTGATCGACGAGGAAGCCCGCGACCGCCTGTGCGAGCATCTGGCGCGGATGGAGGGCACGGCCAACTTCCACTTTCGCGGCGAAATGCGGTTCCCACCGCCGGAAAACGGCCTCTTCCTCGCCCCCCGGATCCTCGAACTCGACAAGGCCGAGCGGCTTCGCAGCGAGGTCTTCGGCCCCATCCTCCATGTGGTCCGCTACCGTACGAACGAGCTCGATACGCTGCTCGATGCGATTGCCGCCACCGGCTACGGCCTCACCCTCGGAATCCACAGCCGCATCCAGCGGACCATCGACCATATCGCCGAGCGGCTGGCGGTGGGCAATGTCTATGTCAACCGCAACATGATCGGTGCGGTGGTCGGCACCCAGCCTTTCGGCGGCAGCGGCCTGTCGGGTACCGGCTTCAAGGCGGGCGGTCCGGCCTATCTGACCCGCTTCGCCCAGGAGCAGGTGGTGACCTCCAATACCGCCGCCGCCGGCGGCAATGCGACGCTCCTGGTCGAGGCCGGAGACCGCTGGTGACCGGGGGGCTCACCAGCTTCCGATGTTGGGCATCGACGCCCAGGGCTCCCGGACGGGGAGCGCCTCGCCTCTCTGCAGGAGCTCGATGGAGATGCCGTCGGGCGAGCGGATGAAAGCCATGCGCCCGTCCCGCGGCGGGCGGTTGATGGTCACTCCCCGGTCCATGAGACGCTGGCAGAAAGCGTAGATATCCTCCACCTCGTAGGCGAGATGGCCGAAGTTGCGTCCGCTCGTGTATTCCTCGGGATCCCAGTTGTAGGTGAGCTCCAGGAGCGGGGCCTTGCGCTCGCGCCCGCTCGCCTCGTCCTCGGGCGCGGCGAGGAAGATCAGGGTGAAACGGCCCTGCTCGCTCTCCATCCGGCGGACCTCGATCAGCCCGAGCTTGTTGCAGTAGAAGTCCAGGGACTCCTCCATGTTGCTGATACGTACCATCGTATGTAAGTACCGCATGACGCTCCCCCATCGCGTTCGCACGGGCTCGACTCGCCCGATCCCGGCGCAGGCGGACTATATCGAGGGCGGGCCTTCTGTCGAGCCGGCTGTCGAGCCGGCTCGCGGAGGCGGTGGCGGGCACCGGACGGATGGCTGAGGCTTCCGCCGCATTGCTGGCGGCCGCAATGGCGGGGGTGCTCACCGACAACGGTCCGCAGACCGCCCTGGCCCTCGCCGTGCTGGCCGCAGCCTGGTCGGGACGGCACTGGCGCGGCTCCGGGCTGTCCGCCGCCGCCGCCCTGCTGGCTTTGGCGGTGTCCTTCCTGCTCCTGTGGCGGATGCGGC
Organism: Alphaproteobacteria bacterium; assembly: GCA_026984595.1. Classification (GTDB taxonomy): domain Bacteria; phylum Pseudomonadota; class Alphaproteobacteria; order Geminicoccales; family Geminicoccaceae; genus JALSRW01. The sequence continues at coordinate 1,505 of JALSRW010000428.1, read as the reverse complement.
AGGCGGGCCTTCGCGGCGGCGAGAACCTGTTCACGATTGTCATCGCCTATCTCCTGCCGGCCCTTCTGCTCACGGGAGCGGCACGCCTTCTGGGCGGCGGTGCGCCAATGGCGGCGCGGATCGTGAAGGCGGCCCGCGATCTGGCATGGATTCTGGCGCTGGCGGCGGCGGTCCTGGTGCTCAACGGCCTCGCCCCGGGTATCGACGGGAACCGGCTCCTGTTCACCGGCCTGCGGCTGGCGATCTGGCTGCTGGTCGCGCGGACGATCGATGCGCTGGCGCGCGATCCCCGCGCGCCGCCGGTGGCGCGTTGGCTGGTGCTGGTGCCGCTGCTGCCGGCACTCGAGCCGCTCGCGGCTTTGCTCGCAGGTTCGGCCAATCCGGTGTTCTCGGGGGAGGACGTGGGGCTCGCCCCTTTCGTCAACGCCCTGCTCGTGGGATATCTGCTGCCGGCGGGGCTGTTCGCCCGTCTCGCTGTCCGGCGGCCCGCCGGGGAGCCATCCGCGTTGCGCTGGCTGTTCGGGCCAGCGGCAGTGCTGCTGGCACTGTTCTGGGCCAGTCTGGAACTGCGGCGGGCCTTTCATGGCGCGGTCCTGTCCGGGCCCGCCGGAGAGGCGGAACGGCTCGCATATCTGTTGCTATGGTCGATCTCCGCCGTTGCGGTGGCCGGCTGGCTGTGGCGCCGGCGGCGCAACCGCGCGGAGCGGATGGCCCGGCCGGATCAGCTCTCGTCGTAGTCGATGGTGACGCGTGCCGTCAGTGGCCGTGCCTGGCAGGTGAGGACGAAGCCGCGGGCGACCTCCCAGTCCTCGAGCGCGTAGTTGACGGCCATGTCCACCTTGCCCTCGACGACCCGTGCCCGGCAGGTCGAGCAGACCCCGGCCTTGCAGGAAAAGGGCGGATCGATGCCCCTGGCGACCGCCGCCTCCAGAATCGTCTCACCGTTGAAGGGAAGGGGAAAGCTGCGCCGCTGTCCGTCGAGGATGAGGGTGATCTCCGCCTGCTCGGCGGCCGCCTCCACGGGCGGCGGAGCGTGCGGTGCGAGCCGCGGCCGGTTGCCCTCGGTGGTGAAATACTCGTAATGCAGGCGCGTCTTCTCCACCCCAAGCGCCACCAGCGTATCGGCGAGTTCCTGGATCATCGGCGCCGGCCCGCACAGGAACCAGGCATCCACCTCGGCCGGGCGGAACAGCCTGCCGGACCAGGCCCGCAACTTGTCGGGGGTGATCCGACCCGCGAACAGCTCCATCACGTCGGAGGTTTCGGCCGACAGCACATGGTGCAGCGAAAAGCGGGTCATGTACCGGTTCTTGAGATCCTCGAGCTCCTCCCGGAAGATGATCGATTCAACATCGCGATTGCCGTAGAAGAGGAGAAACCGGCTCTTCGGCTCCCGCGCCAGGGTGGTCTTGATGATCGACATCAGGGGCGTGATCCCCGAACCGGCGGCGAAGGCCACATGGAGCCGGGACTGCTGCGGCTCGAGCGGCACGAAAAACCGTCCG
>JALSRW010000427.1 GCA_026984595.1 Alphaproteobacteria bacterium | reverse complement strand
AGGTGGCGGCGGCAGCGACAACGACCCGAGCAGGCGGCGGGGAACGGGAGGAAAGCGGCCTCGCCCAGCTTCTCGACTGGCTCGGCGAGCTGGTGGCGCGGTGAGCCGGCTTCAGGAGCGCCGGCGCAGCGCCTTGAGGAGATAGAACACGGCCCAGACCGGGAGCACCACCACCGCGCCGAGCAGAATATAGGAAAGGGCCCAGCTCACCCAGCCCCAGAAATCGGCGGCGATGTCGCGGATCAGCTCCCGGCCCCAGGCCATCACCTCGCGCGGGGTGATGTCGAAGAGTGCGAGCAGCAGGCCGACCAGGAAGGAGGCGATCAGGAGCTTGACGACGGTGGCGAAGGTGATCCGGGGCAACAGCCGCTCCATTTCCGGGACCAGAGACGGACGGTCATCCTCCTAATCCGCGGGAAACGACCCGGCAAGGCGAGGGACCGGCTGCCAGACAGGGGAAAGGAAACCGCCGATGCGCTGGAAACGTTGCCTCAGTCTCCTCGGTGTCCATGCCGAGGGCGAGATCGGCAAGGTGCTCACGGGTGGCCTGATCGACGTTCCGGGCGAGAGCATGCTGGCGAAGCTCCGCCATCTCAACGAAGAGGACGACAGTCTGCGGCGCTTCTGCCTGCTGGAGCCGCGGGGCGGGCCCAACATGTCGGTGAATCTGCTGCTGCCCCCCACGCAGGCCGGGGCGGATGCCGGCTTTCTCGTCATGCAGCCCGACCAGTGCCATGCCATGTCCGGTTCCAACGCCATCTGCGTCACCACCGCACTCCTGGAGACCGGCATGGTGGCGATGCGCGAGCCGGAAACGCGGGTGACGCTGGACACCGCCGCCGGGCTCGTGCATGCGCGGGCGCTGTGCGGAGACGGAAGCTGCCTTTCGGTCACCCTCGACATGCCGGCGAGTTTCCTCGAGGCCCGGGATGTCACGGTCGAGGTCCCGGGAATCGGCCGGGTGACCCTCGATCTCGCCTTCGGCGGGGTGTTCTACGCGCTCGCCGACCCGGAACCGCTGGGTCTTGCCATCGCCCCCGGGGCGGCGCGGGCGCTGGTCGAAACCGGCATGCAGGTGCTGGCCGCCGCACGGCGAGAAATCGTACCCGAACATCCCGAGCGGCCGGGCATCCGCGGCCTCGCCTATCTCATGTGGTGCGGGCGCGATTCCGAGGGCCCGCGCAACGCTACGGTGATGCCGCCCGGACGGCTGGACCGTTCGCCCTGCGGTACCGGCTCCTCGGCGCGCCTGGCCTTGATGGCCGCCCGTGGCGAGATCGGCCCCGGCGAGCGAATCCGTTTCCGCTCGACCATCGGCACCCGCTTCGAGGCCGAGATCGCCGGCACCACGGAAATCGGGGGCAGGCCGGCGGTGCTGCCCCGCATCACCGGCCGCGGCTGGATCTTCTCGCGCGAGGAAATCGGCCTCGACCCGCGCGATCCCTTCCCGCTCGGCCACAGCCTGTCCGACATCTGGGGGCCGGGAAGCATCCCGTGACCGATCACGCCGCCGATCTCGAAGCCCGCCTGCGCCGCCATGTCGAGGTGCTGAGCATGGAGACCGGCCCGCGCGCGCCCTTCCTCGGCGATGCCCTGGATCGCGCCGAGGCGCATGTCCGCGCGTCGCTCGAGGCCGCCGGCCTCGAAGTCGAGCGCCAGAGCTACGATTTCCGCGACCGCGAGGTGGCCAACCTCGTTGGCCGCAACGCCGCTGCCCGATCCTCCTCCGGCTGCTGGCTCCCGGGCGCCCATCAGGACAGCGTGCCGGGCAGTCCCGGAGCCGAGGACAATGCCAGCGCGGTGGCCGCGCTGCCGGCCTTCGCGGAGATCGCGGCGGCGCCGGCGATCCCCCTCTGCTGCACGGCCTTCACCATGGAGGAGCCGCCCGCCTTCATGACCGGACGCCAGGGCAGCCGTATGTTCCTGCGCTCCCTCGACGACCCCGAGCGGCGGATCCGCGGCGCCGTCGTTCTGGAGATGGTCGGCTATACGGCACCGCGCGAGCCGTATCCGGCGGTGCTGCGCTGGGCGGGCTATCCCGAGCGGCGAGAGTTCATCGGTATCGTCGCCGACTGGCGTTCACGCCGCTTCGGCAGACGGGTGCTCGCGGGGTTCCGGCGCGATCCCGAATGGCCGGGCCGCTAGACGAGAAGATCGACCGGCCGCTCGGGACCGTCGAGACGAACGCCGGCGCCGGCGGCGCGGGCATAGATGCGAGCACCGTAGGCTTCCCGCTCGAGGATCCGGGCACCGCCATGCACATCGCCGAGACCGGCGGGCAGGGGCGGGCCGGAGAAGAATGCCCCCGCTGCAGCCGTCCGGACGGGCGTGCCGGGCACCTCGAAGCGGCCGCCCGCGACCGCTTCCGGTGCATCCCCGCCGAGGGGAATGACCAGAAAGGAAGCGGGCAGCCGCATCGGCGCTGGACGGAGAGCGAGCATGCCCCCATCTTCCGGGGCCAAGGTTAAAATCGCGTAAACCATCGCGTCCCATCGGCGAGTCCGCGCCCATGCCGCTCCTTCGCAATCTCGTGCCGCTGCTCTTTCTGCTGCTCACGGGTTGCATCACCAGCCCGCCGCCGGTGGCCAGCCGGGGCGAGCCCTCCACCGCCCGTGCTCTGCTGGTGGCCCGGGCGGAACGCGGACCGGTGCCGATGGTGCTGGAGGGACGTCCGGCCGACCTTTCGGCGGAACGGCTGGCCGAGACCGCCGCCGAGGGCGTACGCGGGGTCGATGTGGTGTTCGTGCCGCGGCCGATGCCACCCGAAAAGGGCGCGTATCTACTGGTGATCCTGCATGGGCGCGAAGGCGGGCTGCCGGCCGGACTCTGCCGCGATCCCCGGGCGCCGACGACCGGCTTGGCCGAGCATATCGCCGCCGCCTGGTGTGAGGAGGGCAGGACGGTGGCTGCGGTCGACGTGGCGGCGGAGGAGCCGACCGCTGCGGCCGTCGAGCGGGCACTGCGGCGGGCCATGGCCGCGCTGTTTCCCGACAATTACGGCGAGACCTACGGTCTCGACCTCTTCGGGTTGCGACTGCGGATCGGCGGTACCTTCGGCTTTTGAGGCGAGGCTCGGCCGGTCCCGCCGAGAAACACCTCCATGATGCGGGTGACCGCGAGGGTCGGCGTGATGCGCCCGGCCTCCACCTCCCTTTCCATCTCCGGCAGCAGGCGGGCGACCGCCGGATGCTCGCGCAGCAGGCGCTCGAGCCGCTCGTCGAGAAGCCGGTGGAACCAGCGGATCTGCTGGCTGCGGCGCCGCGTGGCGAAGGCGCTGCTGGCGGTGAAGATGCGGCGATGCTCGGTGATCTTCTCCCACAACGCGTCGAGGCCGCTTCCTTCCCTGGCGCTGACCAGCAGCACCGGCGTGCGCCAGTCGGGGTGCGCCGGCTCGAGGATGCGCAAGGCATTCATGGAATGCCGGGCGGCCTGGCGGGCGCGGGCGAGATTGTCGCCATCCGCCTTGTTGACGGCGATGATGTCCGCCAGCTCCAGCACGCCCTTCTTGAGGCCCTGCAGCTCGTCGCCGGCTCCCGGCAGCACCAGTAGCAGAAAGAGATCGACCATCTCCGCCACCACCACCTCGGATTGGCCGACCCCGACCGTCTCGACGATGAGGATGTCGAAACCGGCCGCCTCGCAGAGGAGCATGGTCTCGCGGGTGGTGCGCGCCACCCCGCCCAGGGCACCGCCCGAGGGCGAGGGGCGGATGAAGGCGGCATCGCTGGCGGCGAGCCGGGCCATGCGGGTCTTGTCGCCGAGAATGGAGCCGCCGGTGCGCACGCTGGTGGGATCCACCGCCAGCACGGCGAGCCGGTGTCCCCGGGCGATCAGCCGCGATCCCAGACTGTCGATCAGCGTGCTCTTGCCCACTCCCGGTACCCCGGTGATGCCGATCCTGTGGGCCTTGCCGGCATGCGGCAGGAGCCGGTTCAGGAGCTCCTCGGCACGCCGGCGGTCGTCGGGCCGGCGGCTCTCCACCAGGGTGATCGCCCGGGACAGAAAGCCGCGATCCCCGGCGAGGATGCCGCGCATGTAGGTCTCGACCGGAAGCCGTCGCGAGCCGTTGGGCGAAGATGTCGATGGCAAGGGAAGGGATCCCGCTCGGTCGTTGCCGGAGTTTGCTGGCCCGCCTGTTCATGGCACAGTCGGCCGGGCAGGCAAAGCGGGTCGCAGCTCGGCCTCGACAGCCCTTCGCCGAGCCCGCATGCTGGCGTCGACCTCAGCCGCCGGAGCCCATATGCAGACTCTTTCGCTCGCCAGCCGTCTGGCCGTCGCCGAAGCCGTGGCCCGCGAGGCCGGAGCCCTGGCACTCCGCCGGTTCCGCAAGCTCGAGACCCTGACGGTGGAGAAGAAGGGGCTGCAGGATATCGTCAGCGCCGCCGACCGCGAGGTCGAGACGCGGATTCGGGAGCGCTTGGCGTCGCTGTTTCCCGAGGATGCCGTGCTCGGCGAGGAACAGGGCATGACCGCAGGCGACGGGGATGCCATCTGGGTGGTCGATCCGATCGACGGCACCTGGTGTTTCCTGAACGGCATCGGCGCCTGGTGCGTGTCGATCGCCTGCGTGATCGCCGGCCGCACGGAGATCGGCGTCATCTTCGATCCCTGCAGCGGCGAGATGTTCGCCGCATCGCGCGGCGCCGGCGCGCGGCTCGACGGGCGGAGGATACGGGTGACACCGGCGCGTTCGCTCGAAGAGGGCACGCTGAGCATCGGTTTTTCCCATCGCAGCCGGGCGACCGAGGTCGGGCCGCTGATCACCGAGCTCCTGGAGCGGGGCGGGATGTATCACCGTCACGGATCGGGAGCGCTGGGCCTGGCCTGGACCGCCTGCGGCCGCCTGATCGGCTATCTCGAGCCGCACATGAATAGCTGGGACTGCCTCGCCGGCCTGCTGCTGGTCGAGGAAGCGGGCGGCTTCACCAACGACTTCCTGGCCGATGACGGGCTCACCGAGGGCAATGCGGTGATCGCCGGACCGCCGACGCTGCGGGAAGTGCTCGAAGATCTGGCGCGTCGCCATTTCCGGCGGATCCGATAACGAAAGAGGCGGGCCGGAGCCCGCCTCTCCCCGACGGATGCCGGGCCGGCCGCTCAGTTGGCGGCGAGCCAGGTGTTGAAGCGCTCGTTGAGCTCGTCCTGATTGTCCGCCCAGAACTCGAAATCGTTCTGCAGAGGATTCTTGAAGTTCTCCGGAGCCGTCGGCAGATGGGGAAGGATGTCGGGCTTGACATACTTCATCGAGGACTTGCGGGCGGGACCGTAGGAGATCCAGTCCGCCTGACGGGCCAACCGCTCGGTATCGGTGGCGAAGGCCACGAATTCGAGCGCCCGCTTCTCGTTGGGCGCGCCCTTGAGAACGGCGAACAGGTCGAGATCGTAGACCTGGCCGTCCCAGACGATCTCGAGCGGCTGCTTTTCGTTGTAGATGGCGTTGAACAGGCGGCCGTTGTAGGCGGTGCTCATCAGCACCTCGCCATCGGCGAGAAGCTGCGGCGGCTGTGCGCCGGCCTCCCACCAGATCACCTGATCCTTGATCTCGTCGAGCTTGGCGAAGGCGCGGTCGACACCTTCGGGGGTACCGAGGACCTTGTAGACCTCGCTCGTCGGCACACCATCGGCCATCAGCGCGAACTCGAGGTTGACCTTGGGAGTGCGCCGCATGCCGCGCTTGCCCGGCCAGGTCTTGAGATCGAAGAAATCGCCGATCGTCGAGGGCGCCTTGTCGCCCACGAGGTCCGTCCGGTAAGCGTAGACGGTCGACCAGACGATGTTGGCCACCGCACATTCCTGGATGGCGCCCTCGATGAAGTCCTCTTCGGCCGGGGTGCCGTCCGGGGCCGGCGGCAGGATCGAGGGATCGATGGGGGTGAACAGACCTTCGTCACAGCCGCGGATCGCGTCCGACAGCTCGACATCGATCACATCCCAGGTGACGTTCCCGGATTCGACCTGGGCCCGCACTTCGGCGAGACCGCCGTTGTAGTCCACGGAGTTGATGACGACGCCGGTCTTCTTCGTGAACGGCTTGTGGTAGGCTTCGATCTGGCTCTTGGTGTAGGCGCCACCCCAGGAAACGACGGTCAGTGTCTCCGCCGCGTAGGCGATCCCCGTCGCTGCCGCGAGAGCGACGATGCTGGTGAGGGCCAGAGCCCGGCTTTTTCGCATCGAGGGTTCCTCCTTCCTCTGGGCCGATTGTCGTGTGGCCGCATCGTCACACCCGCATGCGGCTTGTCAAGCCCGGCGAACGACATCCCCGTGCGCCGCACCCCGTTTGCACGGCCATGGTTTCCCCGCCGCATGCAGCATGGTAAGCCGCGCGCATGACCGAAGCCCCCGCAAAGACGCTGGTTCTGGCCTCGGCGAGCAGCGCCCGTGCGCGCCTGCTGCGCGCGGCCGGGGTGCCGCTGCGGGTGGTCCCGACGGATCTGCCGGAAGCGGAGCTGCGCGATGCGCTGCGGGCCGCCGGGAGCGGGCCCGGCGAGGCGGCCGCCCGTCTGGCGGACGCCAAGGCGCTGGCCCTCGCCGGCCGGGTGGCGCCGGACGATCTGGTGCTGGGGGCCGACCAGATTCTCGAGTTCGAGGGAGAATGGCTGGAAAAATGCCCCGATCTCGGAGCCGCGGCGGCATTGCTGCGGCGGCTGCGGGGGCGCACGCACCGGCTGTGGACGGCGGCCGTGCTGGTTCGCGGCGAGATCCCTCTGTGGCGCCATGTGGAGACGGTGGAACTGCGGATGCGTGCCTTTTCCGACGCCTTTCTCGCCGAATATCTCGAGCGGAGCGGCGCGAGCATCCTCTCGGCGGTCGGCGCCTACCGGCTCGAAGAGTGCGGCGTGCAGCTATTCAGCCGCATCCAAGGCGACTATTTCTCGATTCTCGGCCTGCCGCTGTTGCCGCTCCTCGAGGCATTGCGGCAGCAGCGGCTGCTGGAGCCATGAAGCCATGCGCATCCTCGGTCTCACCGGTTCGATCGCCATGGGCAAGAGCTTCGCCGCCTCGGTGTTCGACGCCTTCGGGGTGCCGGTGTTCGATGCCGATGCCGCGGTGCACCGGCTGCTGGCGCCCGGCGGGGGGGCGGTGGCGGCGGTCCTCGCCGACTTTCCCGGCAGCGGCGACGGCCGGGGCGGTATCGACCGGGCCGCGCTCGGCCGGCGGGTGTTCGCCGATCGGGCGGCGTTGCGGCGGCTGGAGGCGATTCTCCACCCGCTCGTGCGGGACTGCGAACGTCGTTTTCTCGAGCGTTGCGCCCGGGCCCGCGTTCCCCTGGCCGTGCTGGACATTCCGCTCTTGCTGGAGACCGGTGGCGAGCGGCGCACCGACCGGGTGGCGGTGGTCACCTGCCATCCCCTCCTCCAGGAGCAGCGCGCCCGGCGCCGCCCCGGGATGACCGCCGAGAAACTGGCGGCGATCCGCGCCGCCCAGATGCCGGAAGCGGAAAAGCGCAAGCGCGCGCATTATCTGATCGCCACGGGCCAGGGCAAGGGAGCGACCTTGGCGATCATCCGACGCATCGTCCTCGACATGCGCCGTCTGCCGCCCCGGGTATGGCCCGAGCGATGGTTCCTGAACGCGCGACAGGGAAGCCGCCCGCATGCTGCGTGAGATCGTTCTCGACACCGAAACCACCGGCCTCGATCCCGCGGACGGCCATCGCATCGTCGAAATCGGCGCGGTCGAGCTGGTCGATCACCTGCCGAGCGGCGCCACCTTCCATCGCTATCTCAATCCCGAGCGGGACATGCCGATCGAGGCGGAGCGGGTCCACGGCCTGTCGGCCGCGTTCCTCGCCCGGCATCCGCGTTTCGCCGAAATCGTCGAGGAGTTCCTGGCGTTCATCGCCGACAGCCCGCTGGTGATCCACAACGCGAGCTTCGATCTGCGTTTTCTCAACGCCGAGCTGGTGCGCTGCGGGCGCGAGCCGCTGCCGCCCGGCCGCGCCATCGACACCCTGCTGCTGGCGCAACGCAAGTTCCCCGGCCAGTCCAACAGTCTCGATGCGCTGTGCCGACGGTTCGGCGTCGATGCCAGCCAGCGCCAGCTCCATGGTGCATTGCTCGACAGCGAGCTCCTGGCCGAGGTCTATCTGCACCTGATCGGCGGCCGGCAGGCGGCACTCGGCCTCGAACCCACGCGACGGACGTTGCAAGGCGCCCGGGGAACGCGTCGGGTGCACCGACCGCCTCGGCCGCACGCGCCGACCGCGGAGGAACTGGCCGCCCATCGGGCCTTTCTGGCCACGCTCGAGAGCCCGCTCTGGCTCGAAGAGGCTGCGACCGCGGACCGCTTTGGCAAGTCCGAGGAGAACGGGTAGAAACCGCGCAGCCGAGCAAGGTACCCTTTGCCGCTCACATCTCCGGAGACCACAGGATGGCGAAGATCAAGGTCGAAAAGCCGATCGTCGAGCTCGACGGCGACGAGATGGCCCGCATCATCTGGCACATGATCAAGGAGCAGTTGATCCTGCCCTTCCTCGATCTCGACATCGTCTACTTCGATCTTTCCATCCAGAACCGCGATGCCACCGAGGACCGGGTGACGGTGGAGGCCGCCGAAGCCATCAAGCGGCACAACGTCGGCGTCAAATGCGCGACCATCACCCCCGACGAGGCGCGGGTGGCGGAGTTCGGTCTCAAGAAGATGTGGCGCTCGCCCAACGGCACCATCCGCAATATCCTGGGCGGTACCGTCTTCCGCGAGCCGATCATCTGCCGCAACGTGCCGCGGCTGGTGCGCACCTGGGAAAAACCGATCGTCATCGGCCGTCACGCCTTCGGCGACCAGTACAAGGCCACCGACGTGCGGATCCCCGGCAGGGGCAGACTGACCATGACCTTCACCCCGGAAGACGGGGGCGAGCCGACCCGCTGGGAGATCCACGACTACCCCGGCCCCGGCGTCGCCATGGGAATGTTCAACGAGGACGAGAAGATCCGCGACTTCGCCCGCGCCTGCATGAATTACGGTCTGGAGCGCGGCTATTCGGTATATCTCTCCACCAAGAACACCATCCTCAAGGTCTATGACGGTCGTTTCAAGGACATTTTCCAGGAAATCTACGAGAGCGAGTTCCGGGAGCGTTTCGAGGCCGCGGGAATCGGCTACGAGCATCGCCTGATCGACGACATGGTGGCCGCCGCCCTGAAATGGGAAGGAGGCTTCGTCTGGGCCTGCAAGAACTACGACGGCGATGTGCAGTCCGACGCGGTGGCCCAGGGCTTCGGTTCACTGGGCCTGATGACCTCGGTACTGCTGACCCCGGACGGCAAGACCGTCGAGGCCGAGGCGGCGCATGGTACGGTGACCCGGCATTACCGACTGTGGCAGCAGGGCAAGGAGACCTCCACCAACCCGATCGCCTCGATTTTCGCCTGGACCCGCGGCCTCACCTATCGCGGCCGCATCGACGGTACGCCGGCCGTGGAAGATTTCGCCCGCACCCTCGAGCGGGTCTGCGTGGACACCGTCGAGAGCGGCAAGATGACCAAGGATCTGGCACTGCTGATCGGCCCCGACCAGCCCTGGCTCACCACCACCCAGTTCATGGATGCGGTGACCGAGGAGCTCGGCCGGCGCATGGCCGGCTGAGCGCTCCGCCCGGTCGGCGGCTGCACCGCTGCGGCGCCGCCGCGGGCGCGCTCAGCCGGCCTCCCGGTTCCCGGGAGTA
>JALSRW010000426.1 GCA_026984595.1 Alphaproteobacteria bacterium | reverse complement strand
GACCCGATCGGTAAACGGGGGGTAAACACCCGATCCGGCCGTGGCCGGGACCATCTCCGGGTATGCTCCTGGCGGCGGCGCGATGTTCGTCGTCGCCTGCCGGCGTTTCCTCCGCCGCTTCCCGGACCCGATGGTCCGTGCCTTCTTCCGGCCGGAAATATAGGGGCTCGAACTGTGAATTACCAGCCGGGCCGCCTTCCCGGCCGGCCGTCGACGGTCCCGGTCTCGACCGGCAGCAGGGCGCGCAGCCCCTCGCGATAGGTGGGATAGGCCAGCGCCACCCCGAGCTCGCGCTTGATCGACCGGTTCGCCACCCGCCTGCTGTCGGCGTAGAAGCTGCGGGCCATCGGCGACAGCTCGGCGGTCGCGAAATCCTCCTCCGGCGGCGGCGGCACGCCCAAAAGGTGGGCGGCGAAGGCGATCACCTCCTGGGGCGGGGCCGGCTCGTCGTCGCAGACATTGTAGATGGCCCCCGGTCGCGGCCGCCGCATCGAGGCCAGCAGCACGCCGGCGATGTCCTCGACATGGATGCGGCAGAAGACGTGGCCGGGCTTGACGATCCGCCGCGCCCGCCCGTCCAGCAGCTTCCGGAGCGGATTGCGGCCGGGGCCGTAGATCCCGGCCAGGCGGAAGATCTGCACCGGCAGCCCGCTCTGCAGCCAGGCCTCCTCCGCCGCCAGCCGGCGGCGGCCGCGCTCGAGGCTCGGGCGCGGCGGCGCATCCTCGTCGAGCCAGGCGCCGCCGCTGTCGCCATAGACGGCGGTGGTGCTGAGATAGCCCAGCCAGCGCAGCCGCGGCAGCGCCAACAGATCGAAGAGATGGCGGTCGAGTACCGGATCGCCCGCCTCCTCGGGCGGGATCGAGACCAGAACATGGGTGACATCGGCCAGTGCGGTGGCGGGATCGGCGAGCGGGCGGTGGCGTGCGAAGGGCAGCAGCGGGATGCGCGGATCCTCCTGTTCGCGGGCCGGGTCGCGGACCGTGCCGCGGACCGCGAAGCCGGCCGCCAGCGCCCGTTCGGCCAGCACCCGCGCGGTGTAGCCCAGCCCGAAGCAGAACAGGGTGCCGCTCACACCCTCGTCTCGCATCGTCCGAGTGCCCTCTGCCATTCCGCGCACACCTCCGGATCGCTCTCCCGCGCTTTCTCGGCGAGCCGGGTGACAGTGCGGGGATCGGCCAGCCGCGACAAGGCCCAGACCGCCGCACCGCGCACCAGCGGCGCGGGGTCCTCGAGCCGGTGCCGGACCACCGGAAGAAAGCGCGTATCCCCGCTGTTGCCGATGGCGATCAGCACGTTGCGCAGGAAGCGGTCGCGGCCGATCCGCTTGACCGGTGACGCGGTGAACAGCCTGCGGAAGGCGGCATCGTCGAGCGTCGCCAGTTCGCCCAGATCGGGGGCCAGCAGTTCGGCCCGCGCCTCCAGCTTCGCTTCCCGGCAGCGCTGCGCGAACTTGTTCCAGGGACAGACCGCGAGGCAGTCGTCGCAGCCGTAGATGCGGTTGCCCATCATCGGCCGCAGTCCGGCCGGGATCGCTCCCTTGTGCTCGATGGTGAGATAGGAGATGCAGCGTCGCGGATCGAGCCTGTAGGGACCGGTGATGGCCCCGGTGGGGCAGGCGGTGATGCAGCGCCGGCAGCTTCCGCAACGATCGGTTTCGGGCCGGTCGCGGGGCAGAGCCAGATCGGTCAGGATCTCGCCCAGGAAAAGCCAGGAACCGAAGCGCCGGGAGACCAGATTGGTGTGCCGGCCCTGCCAGCCGAGACCGGCCCGCTGCGCCAGCGGCTTTTCCAGAACCGGTGCCGTATCGACGAAGACCTTGACGGCCGCCCCGCTCCTGGCGTGCAGCCAGCCGGCGAGCTGCTTCATCCGCCCCTTCATCACCTCGTGATAGTCGCGGCCCCGGGCGTAGACCGAGATGTAGCCCCGTTGCCCGTCGCGCAGCCCGTCCAGAGGATCGCCGCCGGGACCGTAGTTCATGGCCAGGCAGATGGCGGTTCGAGCTTCGGGCCAGAGCCCGCGCGGATCCTCCCGCCGCTCCGGATCGCGGACCAGCCAGCCCAT
>JALSRW010000425.1 GCA_026984595.1 Alphaproteobacteria bacterium | reverse complement strand
GAGCGTCAGGGTGAGCAGGCGCTGCTCGTGGTCGTATTCGGCGTCGGTCACCACCGGTGCCGCCGGAAGCGACGAGAGGGCGACATTCGCGCGTGCCCAGGCGAGATAATTGCCGCCGCCCCAGCCCACCAAGAGGGCGAGGAGACAGGCGAGGGCGATCAAGGGTACGGGTCTGTACATGTTCACCTCCTTCGAAATCCCTTGCGAACGATGGATTCGACAGGTGGGAATCTGCCGCAAATATGCAAGAGTATGTCGTTCAAAGAATAGTCGGGATCTCGCGAGGGGAGGTTCGAGCGCCCCGCGGGGGTCAGCCGGCCAGTTCCTCGGCGAAGTGACAGGCGGCGAAATGGTCGCGCGCAATCTCGCGGAAGGCCGGGTCTTCCTCGCGGCAGCGGTCGCGCACGAAGGGGCAGCGGGTGCTGAAGCGGCAGCCCTGCGGCGGATGCGCGGGATCGGGGATCTCGCCGCGCAGCTTTACGGGATCGAAACGGTGCTCGGGTTCCACCCGTGGGATCGCCGACAGGAGCGCCCGCGTGTAGGGATGCTTGGGGCGGGCGAAGATTTCCGCGGTCGGCCCCAGTTCCATCAGCCGGCCGAGATAGAGCACCGCCACCCGGTCGGAGATCTGTGCCACCACCGACAGATCGTGGGTGATGAACAGATATGTGGTGCCCAGCTCCTGCTGCAGATCCATCAACAGATTGAGAATATCGGCCTGGATCGAGACATCGAGAGCGGAGACCGCCTCGTCGCAGACCACGAATTCGGGATTGGCGACCAGTGCCCGGGCGATGCCGATCCGTTGCCTCTGGCCACCGGAGAAGGCGTGGGGAAAGCGGCGCAGGAACTCGACATTGAGACGACAGCGGGCGGCAATCTCGCGTACCCGTTCGTCGATCTCCCGCTTGTTCCGGAGATGGCGCGGCGCCTCCAGCGGCTCGGCGATGATGTCGCGCACCGTCATGCGCGGATCGAGGGAGGCGTAGGGATCCTGGAAGATGAGCTGCATGTGGCGGCGAAAGCGGCGCAGCCGGTCGCCGCGCAGAGCCAGTACATCGACCGCTTCGCCATCGACATGGAAGCGCACTTCGCCGGCGGTGACCGGCAGCGCCCGCAGCACCGCCCGGCCGAGGGTGGTCTTGCCGGAGCCGCTCTCGCCGACGAGACCCAGCGTCTCGCCGCGATGGACGGTGAGCGTCACCTCGTCCACCGCCCGCACGTAACCCACCGCCTTCTGCAGCATGCGCCTGCCGCGCACCCCGAAATAGACCTTGAGATCGCGGATCTCGACCAGCGGCTCGCCGCTCATGGCGCCCCCTCGCCATAGAGATGGCATGCCACGCTGCGGGTCGCATCGAGCGGTGTGTCGCCGGGCACCAGCCGATCGCACAGGCCCGGCATGCGCTGCGGGCAGCGGGTGTGGAAGGGGCAGCCGGCGGGCCGCTGCAGCGGGCTCGGAATATCGCCGGGAACCGGGGTCAGCCGGCGGCGGCCGGTATCGAGGCGCGGCAACGCGGCCAGCAAGCCCCGGGTGTAGGGATGGGCCGGTTCGCGGATCACCTCGCGGGTCGGCCCGCGTTCGACGATCCGCCCCAGATACATGACCGCCACATCCTCGGCGATCTGGGCGATCACCCCCATGTCGTGGGTGATGAACAGCATCGCCATGCCCAGTTCCTGCTGCAGCTCCAGCATGAGGTCGAGAATCTGGGCCTGGATGGTGACGTCGAGGGCGGTGGTCGGCTCGTCGGCGATCAGCAGCGAGGGGTGGGTGGAAAGGGCGAGGGCGATCATCGCCCGCTGGCGCATGCCGCCCGAGAGTTCGTGCGGATACTGGTCGATGCGCAGACGCGCATTCGACATGCCGACCCGCTCCAGCATCCGGATCGCGTGTTCGCGTGCGGTCTTGCGATCGAAACTGCCGCCGATGCGCCGGGCGAGATGGTCGCGATGCTCGAGGATGGCCTCCATCATCTGGTTACCGATGGTGTAGACCGGCGAGAAGGAGGCCATCGGCTCCTGGAAGATCATGCCGATATCGCCGCCCCGGAGCCTGCGCACCTCGCGTCCCTTGGCGGGCAGGCCGGCGATGTCGACCTCCCCGTCGTCGCGCCGCAGCAGGATGGCCGAGCCGGGGTCGATGCGGGCATTGGCCGGCAGCAGACGTATCACCGCCTTCGTGGCGACGCTCTTGCCCGAGCCGCTCTCGCCGACGATTCCCAGCGTGCGTCCCTGCCGGGCGACGAAGGAGACGCCATCGACCGCCCGCACCATACCCTCGTCGGTGTCGAAGGACACCCCGAGTTCCCGGATCTCGAGCAGGGGGCGCTCGCTCGCCGTCATGCTGCGCTCCTCAGCTTTTCCTGACGGCATAGGGATCGGCGGCATCGCGCAGCCCGTCTCCGAGCACCGTGAAGGCGAGCACCGCGACGATCACGAACAGGGCCGGCAGGAACAACCAGGGCGCCTGCTCGATGGCCCGCACATTCTGGGCTTCCTGGAGGAGAATGCCCCAGCTTATGGTCGGCGGCCGCAGTCCGAGACCGATGAAGGAGAGGGCGGTCTCCGACAGGATCACATAGGGGAAGCTGATCACCACATCGACGATGATGTAGCTGGTGAAGGAGGGCAGCATGTGCTTGCGGATGATCCAGGCCGAGCTCGCCCCCGCGAGCCGCGCGGCCAGCACGTAATCCTCATTGCGCTGGGCCAGGAGATGGCTGCGCAGACGCCGGGCCAGGGTCGGCCAGCCGACGAGACCGAGGATGATGGTCATCGCGAAATAGACCTGGATGTTCGACCATTCGCGGGGAAAGGCGGCGGCCAGCCCCATGTACAGCGGAATCACCGGAATCACCCGCACCACCTCGGTCAGCCGTTGGATGGCGTAATCGATCCAGCCGCCGAAATACCCGGCGATGCCGCCGATCACCAGCGCCAGCCCCTCGGCCAGCAGCACACCGAGCACCCCGATCGACAACGACACCCCGGTGGCGAACATCAGCCGCGAGAAGACGTCGCGTCCCAGATCGTCGGTCCCGAACAGATGAATCCGCCCCTCCTCGACACCGAACAGATGGGTGTTGGCGGGAACGAGCCCGAACAGCCGGTAGGGCTCGCCCGCAACGAAAAAGGAGATGTAGCGCCGAGTATCGGTGTCGATCTTGGCGATCTTCCTGAGGGTCACCGGATCCCGCTCGGTCTTCAGGGCGTAGACGAAGGGGCGGAAGGAAAACCCCTTGTCGTCCCAGAAACGCGGGATCTGCGGCGGCCCGTAGATGTAGTCGCGATCGCGGCTGGTGCCGCCGTAGGGGGCGACGAAATCGGCGAAGATGCCGAGCAGGGCGAACAATGCCAGCACGAAGGCGCCGGCCATCGCCGCCCGGTGCCGGCACAGGCGCCACCACACCAGCTCCCACTGCGAGGCCGTGTAGTAGCGCAGCTCCTCGGCGCTGCGGCCCGGCCCCTCGGGCAATCCGGCCGCCGCCATCAGCCGCCCTCCAGCTTGATGCGGGGGTCGAGAAAGGCCAGTACCACGTCGGAGACGAAGTTCATGAAGACGATGATGGCGGTGAGCATCAGCAGGATGGCGCCGGCCACGTACATGTCGAGATCGAGGAAGCTCTTGATCAGCAGCTCGCCGAGCTCGGGCAGGCTGAGTACCAGGGCCACGATCGGCAGTTCGGAGAAGATGCGGTTGACGTCGAAGCCGATGGTGCTGACCACCGGATTGATGGCCAGCCGCGCCGGATATTTGACGATCACCTTCCATTCGGGAAGGCCGCGGGCGCGGGCGGCGTCGACATAGAGCTTGTTGAGCTCGTCGGACATGGTGGCGCGCACCGTCTGTAGCTGCAGGGCGGTGGCAGACCAGGCCAGTACCACCGCCGGCACGAACAGATGTCGGAGGAGATCGACGAACTTGGCCCAGCTCCAGGGGGCTTTCTCGAACTCGGGGGAGAACAGTCCGCCGATGGTGCTGCCGAAGTAGCGCACGCTGACGTAGAGCAGAATCAGAGCGAGCATGAAGTTGGGGATGGCGAGGCCGAGATAGCTGACGACGGTGAGGCCGTAATCGGCCAGCGATTGTCGTCGCAGGGCGGCGTAGATGCCGATCGGAATCGACAGCAGATAGGTGAGCAGCAGGGTCCCCACCAGCAACACCACGGTGAGCCCCGCCCGCTGACCGATCACCCGGTTGGCCGAAGTCTCGAAGGCGAAGGAAGGTCCGAAGTCGAAGCGGGTGACGATGCCGCCGATCCAGCTCAGATAGCGCTGCCAGGCCGGCCGATCGAGGCCGAACTGGCGGCGGATGCTGGCGATGTCCGACTCGGTCACGGAAACGCCGGTGCCGGAGAACTTGCGGAAGGCGTAACGATCCGCGTAGTCGCCCGGGGGCAGCTCCATGATCGCGAAGACCATGATCGAAACGAAGAACATCGTCACGACCATGCCGACTGCCCGTTGAACCACAAAGCGCAGCATCGGACCGGGAACCCGTCTCTACCGCCGCGGGTCCGGAGCCCGCCGGAGGATGCCCCCCCGGCGAGCCCGCGGATCCATGCTCACTTGCTCAGATACCACTGGACCGGACGGAAGGAATACGCCCAGTAGTAATCGAAGGACTTCGCCGTGAACGGCTTGAAGTTCTTGAGATCGTTGCGGTGGTAGACCGGACCGCGGATGTTGCCGACGGTGCCGATTTTCCACAGGTTCTTGACATGGATGCCGACGATCTCCCGGCCGATCTTGTTGCTTTCCTCACTGCCCAGCGGCACCTGGATGAAGCGGGTGGCGAGGTCGTACAGCTTCTTGACGTCCTCCGGCGGCTCGATGCCTTCCTTGCCGCCCGAGCGCTTCCATGCGGCCCACTCGAAGCCGGTCCCCGGGTTGAAGTAGTCGCCGAAGGGCGGAACCAGGCGCGAGGTGTCCTGCGAGATGGTCGGACCGCTGGTGCCGTCGTTCTTCCACACCGTGAGGTCCAGATCGTTGTTGTTGGCGGAAGCGCGATACTCGTCGGAGGTCACCTCCTTGAGATCGGCACGCACGCCCACCGCACTCCAGTAGTCGCGGATCAGCTCGTGCAGCTTCACCGGTGCGCCCTGGTTGGAGTAGACCACGCGGATCACCAGCGGCTTGCCGTCGGGCCGCTCGCGCACGCCGTCACCGTCGGAATCCCGGAGGCCCATCTCGTCGAGCAGTGCATTGGCGCGGTCGGGATCGTAGTCGATCATGTAGTTGAGCTGGTCGTCGGTGACGAAGGTCACCGTCAGCGGCTCCGCCGGCGTCGCCTGCATCGGCTCGGCCTGGCCGAGATAGACCAGTTCCTTGATCTCGTCGCGATTGATCGCCAGCGACATCGCCTCGTGGAAGCGCACATCGTTGAAGATCTTGCGCAGCACCGGATCCTTGTGGGTGGTGTTGAATGCGTAGAAGACGTTCTCACCGAGACCCGGCGCGAGATCGACGGTGTAGCCGCCCTTGCTCTCGTTTTCCTTGAGCAGCGGATAGTCCTCGATGAAGATCGCCTGCATTTTGTAGGTGACCTCACCGTTGGTGAGCTTGAGGTTCTGCACCTCCTTGTCGGCCACGTACTGCTCCTCGATCTCGTTGATGTAGGGGAGCTGGTTGCCGGCGGTGTCCACCATGTGGAAATAGGGGTTGGCGACGAGACGTCGGCCGGTGGCGGTCTCCTCGACGAGGATGTGGGACTCGAGGGTCGGGGCGACCCGCGTGTCGGTGCCCTTCAGCAGCGGCGAAGGCACGTCCTTCCAGTCCGAGCCGCCGTAATAGTTGTTGACCAGTTCCGCCCAGTTCTTGAAGCCGCGCTCCTTGGCCAGCTCGTTGGCCTTCGGATTGTACTTGATGTGGAACTGTTTATAGAAATGCTTGGGCTGGAAGGGCTGGCCGAAATCGACCGCGAAACGGTTGACGATGCCCGGCGTGGGCACCGGGAAGATCATCTTCACGGTCTGCGGATCCACCACCTCGACCTGCATCGGCTTGCCGGCGAACAACCAGCGGCTCGGGGTTTCGGGATAGATCT
The DNA here is from genome assembly GCA_026984595.1 of Alphaproteobacteria bacterium. Taxonomy (GTDB): domain Bacteria; phylum Pseudomonadota; class Alphaproteobacteria; order Geminicoccales; family Geminicoccaceae; genus JALSRW01. The sequence goes on along the minus strand of JALSRW010000425.1, from coordinate 3,668 downwards.
CCGGGTTGAGGATCAGATCCTCGTACCAGAACTTGATGTCCTCGGCGGTAAAGGGCTGGCCGTCCGACCATTTGTGGCCCTTGCGCAGCTTCACCGTGAGTTCGGTGTAGTCGTCGTTCCAGGACCAGGATTTGGCGACGTTGGGCACCACCGTCTTGAGATCGTCGCTGTAGCGGAAGAGGTTGACATGGCGGATGGAAAGCAGGTCCGAGGTGCCCGCCTCGGTCGCCTTGGAGAGACCGACCAGGGTGCCGCCGTAATTGCCGATCGCTTCATAGGGCGCGACCACCAGCGGCTCTTCGGGCAGCCGTTCGGCCACCGGCGGCAGGGTCTCGGGATTGCCGGCGATGCGCCTGTTGAGCTCGGCGATCGCCGGGTTTTCCTTGAAACGCAGTTCGCAGCCGGCCGCCTTTTCGAGCTCGGCTTTCTCGAACTGCTGCGGGAAGGCGCCCTTGATTCCCTGATCGTCGGCCACCGTCACGGCCGGACATTCGGCCGCAGTGGCGACGGCGATGGGCGCCACCTGGAACGTGAGCGCCACTGCACCCGCGCCCGCCAACACGCGGAGGTATCTGGATGTTTCCGTCATCACGGTCCTCTCCGGTTGTGTAGCTCCGCCCTTCCCCGGGCAGAGGGCCTCCCCCTGTGCCAAGGGCCGGCTCGGCCCTGAACAGACTGTAGGCGATTTGTGACGCCTTTGCGACAATTGGTCCAGCCGTCGGTGAACGACCTGCCCGCGGACTCCGTCCGGCGGCGGCTTGCTTTGCAGGCTCGCGGTTTTCGTGCCATAGAATTGCCGGGCGAGCCGCGACGGACTGCCGAGGGGAGGAGTGGTGGCGGCACCGATCATGCGCAGTGCGGACGGGCCGGAGGATTCGCTGCCGGCCTTCGCCGGGCGGCTCGGACTTTCTGCCGAAGACGTCCGCTGTCTCCGGGCGATGCCCCTGTTTTCGGGCCTGGCGGCGGAACAGATGGAGGCGCTGCTCGGCGAGGCGATGGTTCGCCATTACGGGCGCGGCAGCGTCTTGTTCGTCCAGGGCGATGTCGCCGATCGCCTGTTCGTGGTGCTCGAGGGCTGGGTGCGGGTGCTGCGCACCACCCGCGAGGGGAACGAGATCACCATCCGCATCTTCGGCCGCGGCGAGAGTCTGGCCGAGGCCGCCATCCTCCAGCTCGGACGCTACCCGGTCACCGGCGAGGCAGTCGAGGCCTCCCGGCTGCTGGTGATCCCGGCCGGCCCCTTTCTCGCCCGTCTGCGCGAGGACAGTGCTCTCTGCTTCAACATCATGGCCGCCCTGGCCCGTCGCCTGCACGGTTTCATCGAGCAGTTGGAGCAACTTTCGACGCGTTCCTCCACCGAGCGTCTGGCGCTGATGCTGGTCGGACTGTGTCCGCGTGACAGCGGTTCCTGCATGATCGACCTGCCGCTCGACAAGACCCTGATCGCCGCCCGTCTGGGCATGCAACCCGAGACTCTTTCGCGCTGCCTGGCACGGCTGCGCCGGGTCGGGGTGCAGACCAAGGGCCACCGGGTGATCATCCAGGATATCGCCCGCCTTCGCGCCCTCGCCAATCCCGAAGAGGAGTGAACATCATGGCGCCCGTACGCAAGGTCGTCATCACCTGCGCGGTCACCGGCTCCATCCATACTCCGAGCATGTCGCCCCATCTGCCGGTGACGCCGGAGGAAATCGCCGATGCGGCGATCGGTGCCGCGGAGGCGGGTGCGGCGGTGGTGCATCTGCACGCCCGCAACCCCGAGGACGGCCGCCCCGACCAGAGCCCCGAGGCCTTCGGCCGCTTTCTGCCGGTGATCAAGCAGCGCTCGGATGTGGTGGTCAACATCACCACCGGCGGCGCGCCCCAGATGACCGTGGAGGAGCGGGTGCGGCCGGCGGCCACCTTCAAGCCCGAGATCGCCTCCCTCAACATGGGCTCGATGAATTTCGGCCTGTTTCCCATGCTGCGGCGGTTCCGCGAGTTTCGGCACGAGTGGGAGCGGCGGCATCTCGAGGCGACCGAAGACCTGGTGTTCAAGAACACCTTCCGGGACATCGCCTATATCCTCGAAACCTGTGCCGGAAACGGCACCCGCTTCGAGTTCGAATGCTACGATGTGAGCCATCTCTACAATCTCGCCCATTTTCTCGACCGGGGCCTGGTCGAGCCGCCATTGTTCGTGCAGACGGTGTTCGGCATTCTCGGCGGCATCGGCACCCATCCCGAGGATGTGCTGCACATGAAGCGCACCGCCGACCGGCTGTTCGGGGACGCCTATCGCTGGTCGGTACTGGGTGCGGGCCGCCATCAGATGGCGATCGCGGCCATGGCCGCGGCGATGGGAGGCAATGTCCGGGTCGGCCTCGAGGATTCGCTGTGGGACGGTCCCGGCCGGTTGGCCGAGAGCAACGCCGCCCAGGTACGGCGGGTGCGCCGGATCCTCGAAGGGCTCGGCCTCGATGTGGCGAGCCCGGCCGAGGCCCGCGAGATCCTCTCCCTCAAGGGCGGGGACCAGGTCGCCTTCTGATGGCCGCGGGGGCGAAGGCGGCAACGGGGGCCGAGGAAGGCGACCGGCCACTGGCGGGAATGGCGCTGATGGTGCTGTGCGTCGGCCTGCTGACGGTGATGGACGGCACCGCCAAGTATCTGGCCCGGGAATATCCGCTCTGGCAGGTGGTCTGGGCGCGTTACGCCTTCAATCTGCTGGCGCTCCTGCTGCTGCTCGCCGGCTTGCGACGCAGGGCCTGGCGGACCCGTGCCCCCGGCCTGCAGCTCACCCGTGCATTGGCCATGGTGGCGGCCACCTTCACCATGTTTCTCTCGCTCAAGCTGCTGCCGATGGCCGAGACCTACGCCATCGCCTTTCTCTCGCCGATCCTGGTGGCCGTGTTGGCCGGGCTGGTGCTGCGCGAGCGCCTCGATGCCGCCCGCTGGCTGGCGGCGCTGGGGGGCTTTCTCGGTGTGCTGGTGGTGATGCGGCCGGGCAGCGGGCTGTTCGGCCCGGCCGCCCTGGCGCCGGTGGCGATGGCCCTGAGCTTCGCCCTCTACCAGCTCGTTACCCGCATGCTGGGCGGGCGCGACGGCGCCCATGTCACCATGTTCTGGTCGGCGGCGGTGGGCACCGCCGCCACCGGGCTGATGCTGCCCTGGAACTGGGTGCCGCCGGATCTCGCAGGGCTCCTGCTGATGGCGGCGATGGGGGGGATCGGCCTTTTGGGCCAGCTCGCCATGATCCGCGCCTTCGCCCTGGCTCCGGCCTCGCTGGTCTCGCCTTTCATCTACACCCAGATCGTCTGGGCCGTGCTGTTCGGCTATCTGGTGTTCGGCGATCTTCCCGATCTCTGGACGCTTGTCGGTGCGGCCATCGTCATTGCCGCCGGCCTCCATCTCTTTCGCCACGAGGCCCGCAGCAACGGGCAGGGCCGGTCGTGACCATGCTGTTCTCGCCGTTACGCCTGCGCTCGCGGGAGCCGGTCAACCGTATCGCCGTCTCGCCGATGTGTCCGTACCGGGCACGCGACGGGCGGCGGACCTGGGCTTCGATCTCCTCGAGCTGCACATGGCCCATGGCGATCTGCTGCACCCGTTCCTGTCGCCACTGTCAAACCATCGCCGCGATGCCCGGGGCGGGCCGCTCGAGAACCGCATGCGCTTTCCGCTGCAGGTGT
>JALSRW010000424.1 GCA_026984595.1 Alphaproteobacteria bacterium | reverse complement strand
GGCGCCCCCCCGATCCGGCGACCGGCGGTCGGCTCAGATCTCGCCCTTGCGCATCTGGTCGGCGATGTAATCGGCCTGGCGGATGGCGAGGGTGACGATCGTCAAGGTGGGGTTTTCCGCGGCACCGGTGGTGAACTGGCTGCCGTCGGAAATGAACAGATTCTCGATGTCGTGGGTCTGGCCCCACTTGTTGACGACCCCGTCGCGCGGATCGGCGCTCATCCGGTTGGTACCGAGATTGTGGGTCGAGGGGTAGGGCGGAACCTCGAACACCTCGGTCGCCCCGGCCGCCTCGTAGACCGCGCGCCCGGCCCGGTACGCATGCTCGCGCATGGCGATGTCGTTGGGGTGATCGTCGAAATGGACATTGGGTATCGGTAGTCCGAACTGGTCCTTCTCGCTCGGGTGCAGGGTCACCGCATTGCCCTCCTGGGGCATGTCCTCTCCGACGATCCACATGCCCGCCATGTAGGGATACATGTCGAGCTTGCGCGTGAAACTCCGGCCCCAGGCGCCGGGATCGAGGAACGCGGCCATGAACGGCAGGCCCAGCGACAGGGTTTCCATTTCGTAGCCGCCGACGAAGCCGCGGGAGGGATCGTTGCGCGATTCGTCGGTGATGATGCCGGCCATGGTGGTGCCGCGGTACATGTGCACCGGCTCCGGGAATACGGCGTAGACCGAGCCCGTGGTGTGGCGCATGTAATTCTTGCCCACCTGACCCGAGCTGTTGGCGAGCCCGTCCGGATATTTGGACGAGGCGGAATTGAGCAGCAGCCGCGGGCTCTCGATGGAATTGCAGGCGACGCAGACGATGCGCGCCTTCTGGAGGTGCTGGTTGCCCTCCTTGTCGGCATAGAGGACGCCGGTCACCTTGCCGCTGTCATCGTGCTGGATCTGCAGCACGAAGGATTCGGTACGGAGATCGAGGCGCCCGGTTTCTTCGGCAGCGGGAATCTCGGTATAGAGCGTCGACCATTTGGCACCCATCTTACAGCCCTGGAAGCAGAAGCCGATCTGCTGACAGGACTGGCGCCCGGCACGGGGACGGCTGTTGATGGCCATGCGACCGGTATGACAGCCGCTGTAGCCGACCCGAATGGCGCCGTTGTAGAACACCTTGAAGTTGTTGTTGCCCGGCAGGCCCGGAATGTCGTTGGTCCGGGTCACCCCCATCTTGTCCTCGGCCTTGGCGTAATAGGGCTTGAGTTCCTCGAGGGTGAGCGGCCAGTCGAGCAGGTTGGCTCCCGCCACCTCGCCATAGACGCTCTTCGTCTTGAACTCGTGCTCCTGGATGCGCAGGCTGGCTCCCGCCCAGTGGGTGGTGGTGCCGCCCACGGTCTTGCAGATCCAGGCCGGCAGGTTCGGGAAATCCCGGGCCACCCGCCAGCTTCCCGAGGTGGTGCGCTTGTCGAGCCAGGCGAGCTGGAAGAAGCTCGCCCATTCGTCGTTGACGAAGGTTTCGATGGATTGTCGTTTTCCGGCTTCCAGCAGCACCACGTTGATGCCCTTCTGGCACAGCTCGTTGGCCAGAGTACCGCCGCCGGCGCCGCTGCCGATGATGACGACCACGCTGTCGTCGTTGAAGTCGAATTTGGCCATGTCCCTTTCTCCCCGATCTCCGCTGCGGATTCAGCCCAGATACGGTGGTGGGCTGACGTCGGGGGGCGGATCGGGGAGCCATCCGAGATCCTGGAACCCACGGCGCAGGTAGCCGCCGTATTCGTAGCTGCTTCCCTCGTATCCGAAGTGCCGCCATACCAGCTTGTTGTTGTAGAAATGATAGACGACCGAGCCGCGAACCTTCTGGAAGAAGGGGTCGTCCTCCATGCCGGCCAGCACTTCGGTCCGCGTTCCTTCGGAAAGCTCGGTGAAGGGAACCTCGAGGGCCCGATCGAGCTTCGCGACCCCTTCCCGGATCAGGCTCGCGGTGGCCTCGTCCTTCTTGGCCTCGGCATCCAGGGCCTCCACCACCACCGCATAGTATTCGTCACCGAGAGCCGGGTGCGGGTAGAGCGCCCGGGTCATGGCCACGAGCGTGCGTGCGGTGTTCTCGTCGAAGGCATCCAGGG
>JALSRW010000423.1 GCA_026984595.1 Alphaproteobacteria bacterium | reverse complement strand
AATACCACGCTCAGGAGCAAGAACGCGGCGAACGGCAGCCAAAGTGTGGTGAAGGTCGAAAACAGCCCGTCATCGGCCAGCGCCTCGCCGGTCTGCAGGATCTGGCTGTAACCGACGATCAGCAGGACGCCGACGATGAAGCCGTAGGAGCGGCGACCGCGCCTGCGGCCCATCGCCAGCGGTACGGCCAGCAGCGGCAGGAAGGGGATGGACAGCGAGCGGACCAGCCGGCCGTCGAGTTCGGAGGCGATTTCCGCCGGCCGGATCCCGGGCCGCGACTGGCCGCGCAGCGCGATCAGCTCGTCCAGGGTGAGTTCCCGTTCGTCCTCGCCGCGCGGGCGGAAGCCGATCGGCTGGCTGCCGCGCAGATCGGTGGTGAATTCCCGAAAGCGCATGGTCAGCGCCGCCGGCAGCCGCGCGCTGCGCCCGGTGCTGGCGGCACCCGGCACCACCTGCTGGACACCGTCCTCGAGATCGAGCAGCACCGGACGGGTCGCTCCCTCGACGAGGATCCGGCCCTTGACCGCGGAAATCGCGATGGCATCGCCGGCCTCGCTCTCGGAGTAGAGAAACAGCCCCTCGAAATGTTCCTTGTCGGCGTCGAGCCCGCGTACCAGATAGGTCGTCCGCCCGAGGGTGGTGAACACCCCGGGCTCCAGCAGGGTCTGGAAGGAGACGTTGGTCAGCGCGAATACCGCCGCACGATAGGCATAGCGGCTGTAGGGCTGGAGATATCCCACCAGTGCCAGGTGCAGGGAGATCAACAGGATCGACAGCACCACCAGCGGCCGAGTGTAGCGCCAGAGGCCCACACCGCCCGCCTGCAGGGCATCGAGCTCCCCCTCCCGGGCCATCCGCGCGGTGGCCATGAAAACCCCCAGGAACAGGGCGGCCGGGAGCGCGAAGCCCATGTAATGGGGCACCAGATAACCCAGCATCTCGAAGATGGCGAACACGCTGCCGCGCCAGCCCACCACCAGATTGACGACGCGGATCGCCCGCTCGGCGAGAAGGGCGATCAGGGCGATGAGGATGATGGCCCCCATCGGCCGCAGCGTCTGGCTCAGGACGTAGCGGCTCAGCACCGTCATGACGCACTGCCGGTCGGGCAGTCCGCACCCGCGAGCGGCCGTGCCAGGACCAGCTCGCGGGCGCAGGTCTCGACCAGGGCCGCGCGGTCGACCCGATAGCGACGCAGCCGGACCTCCAATCGCCAGCCTTCGCGCTGCCGCCCGATCCCGAACCGCAGGTAGCCGCCACGCTTTTCCGCATCATTGCTGGCCAGCGAAGCGGAAGGTGCGACGAAACAGGGCACCGGCCCCTCGGCACCCTCGAGCATGCCCTCGTGAAAGCGATGTTCGTGCCCGGAAAGGACGAGTTCCGCCCCGGCCCGGCGGATCACCTCGCAGAACGCCTCACGATCCAGGAGCGCCTTGCGCGGCCGGCTCACCGGCAGGGGCGGGTGATGCAGCAGGACGATGCGGAACAAGCCCTCGCCCGCGAGATCGCGTAGCAGGGCTCGCAGCGCCGCGAGCTGGACCGCGCCGAGACGGCCGGAAGCGTAGCCCGGAGCAGTCGGCACCGCCGTCGACAGGCCGATGATGGCGGCAAAGCCGCGCCGGCGCAGATAGGGAAAGGTCGCGGCGGCGGACTCGTCGCCGCGCATCCAGGCGGCCCAGTACGGCCATCCCCGGTCCGCGGCACCGGCCACATAGGCGTCGTGATTGCCGGGCACCAGGCTGACGCGGTCGGGAGAGCCGAGCTCGGCGAGCCAGGCCGCGGCCCGCGCATATTCCTCGGGCAGCGAGATGTTGATCAGATCGCCGGTGACCAGGACGTGGTCGGGGGGCTGCGCTCGCAATTCGTCGCGGATCGCATCCAGCACCTCGCGGCGGTGCCGGCGGTGGCGTCGGAGGTTCCAGGAAAGCCAGCCGAGCAAACGCTTGCCGGCGAGCTGGCCGGGCCGGGCCGGCGGCATCGGCGCCAGATGGACATCGCTCAGATGGGCGAAACGGAGGCTGGCCGGAGTTCCGCTCATGCCGCCTCGCGCCGCGCCAGGAGTTCCTCGACCAGCTCGAGATCGGCGGGTTTGTCGACATCCACCGCCGCCTCGGCGAAGGGCAGGACCACCGCCCGGGCGGTGCCGCCGATGCGGCGCGAAGCACGCTGCATCGCCCTCTCCAGGCTCTGCCGCCGCAAGAGATAGGCCAACAACAGGCCCGGCCCCAACGCCCGGGCGATGCGCCAGGGGCGCTTGCGCTCGGCCTCGACGCGCTGCCAGAAGGCGAGAATGGCGGCGGCATTCGCTGCCGCCAGCAGGAACAGGTTGGCGCCGGAAAAGCCGCCGTCGCGAAAGCGCAGGAAGGTGCGCCGGGTCTGCGGCAGACGTTCGCGGATGGTGGCCTCGGCGACCAGCCCTGCCACCAGATCGGCGGGCTCGCGGGCGGCGAGATCGAGAAAGCTTTCGATCATCGACGCTGTGAGCAGCGGGTGATCGGCGGTGGTCACCAGCAGCGGTGGGCCGGTCCCGGCGAACACCGCCGCCACCGACTGCGAGACGCTGGCGGCACAGGCCGCCGGCCGGATCCGCCCCTCGCACAGCGGCTCGCGCAGGCAGGCGGGCTCCTCGAGCAGGCGGGGATCGGTGACGGCGATGTGAATCGTGCCGATGCGCGGCACCGCAAGGAGCGCCTCGACCACCCGGCACAGCATCGGCACGCCGGCGGCCGGAGCCAGGCATTTGTGGCGCACCCCGGCATGGGCGGCCACGGGATCGGCTTCGCCCCGGCGACTGCCTGCGAGAACGAGAGCGGGGATTTCTGCCGTCATGCCAGGCGTTTTTCGAAGATCCGATAGGTCTTGTAGGGTTCGCCGCCGATCCCCTCGATCAGCTCGCGAACGGGACGGTTGTCCTCGAGCACCCAGGAAAGCTCGCCGCGCTCCACCCCACGGCGGGCATGGTAGGCGTGCAGCGCGTCGATCACCAGCAGCGCCAGGGCGGCCCCCCGCGGGGTGCCGTGATAGCGCCGCAGCACGCCCATCAGCGGCATGCGCCAGGATCGGACACCGCGTATTTTCAGTCTCCACAGCAACACGGCCCAGCCGAAGGGCAGGATCCGTCCGCCCAGCCCCCGAATCGCCTCGTTCAGGTTGGGCAGGGTCACGCACATCGCCGCCGGTTCGCCCGCGACCTCGCCGATGGCGAAACAGTTGGCATCCACCAGCGGCCGGATGTTGTGGGCCATATAGTGCGCTTCGTCCTCGCCGAAAGGAATGAAGCCCCAGTTCTCCGCCCAGGCGTCGTTGAAGATCCGGCAGATGGTGGTCACTTCCTCGCGGTAGCGCCGCATGTCCAGAGGCCGTACCCGCAGATCCGGGTGGCGGCGGACCCGATCCAGCATGCGCGCCACCTTGGGCGGCCAGTTCCTGCCGACGATGAAATCGTAGGCGATCAGATCCTTGGCCTTGCGGTAGCCGAGCTCCTCGAGGCGTCGACGATAGTAGGGCCGGGCATGACCCATCATCATGTTCGGCCCGGTATCGAAGCCCGCGATCAGAAGCCCGCACTCGTCGTTGATCGAGGGGTTGAAGGGTCCCTGGATGCGCTCCATGCCTCGCGCCCGCAGATCGCTCTCGGCGGTTTCCAGCAGGGCCGCGAACACCTCCGGATCGTCCTCGGCCTCGAGAAAGCCGAAATGCCCGGTGGCGTCCCGGTGCTGCTCGAGATGCCGGCGATTGATCTGGGCGCTGATGCGGCCGACACAGCGGTCGCCGCGAAAGGCCAGCCAGTAGCGGAGCTCGATGCCGCGCAGAAAGGGGTTCCTGCGGGCGTCGAGATGCTGCAGCCGTTCCAGGGTCAGCGGCGCCACCCACTGCGGATCGTCGGCATAGATCGCCCTGGGCATGGTGAGGAAACGGCGCAGGTCGCGCCGCGTCTCGACGGGCCGGATGCGCAGGCTGTTCATGGACGCGGGACGGGCCTTTCAGGCACTGGCGCGACGGCGGCGGGCCTCGGCGAACTCCTCGTCGGCGGCGGACAGGCTGGCCACCCAGGGGTAGCGCTCCCGTTCCTCGCCGGCGTAGCCGAGATTGAAGACTGTGGGGCTCCTCGGACATTCGGCCGGGAGATTGTAGAAGGTCTGGAAGGCGTGATCCCAGAGATTGCTGGTGATGCCGTAATTGCCCTGCTCGTTGTGGAAGTGATGGGCGAGATGGCGACGCTTGAGATCGCGCAGCCAGCGTGCCTTGGGCTTGAAGGGCAGATGCTCGATGCAGTGGATGAACTCGTAGAAGGAGAAGATCACGCAGCCGGTGGCGAAGGCGGCGGCGGCCCCGGCCTCGCCGGCGATCAGCCAGCCGATCGGCAGGGTGACCAGAGCGATCACCGGCAGGGTGGTGTACAGGGCGCCGAACAGCACCGCCAGATCGTGCGGGTTCTGGTGATGGTCGTAATGGATGCGCTTCCAGACCTTGGCCGTGTAGGGGCTCCTGTAGAGCAGTCGGGAATGCAGGATGTAGCGATGTACACAATATTCGACCAGCGGATAGAGCAGCACCATGAGCAGGGCGGCGAAGATCGGCCCTCCCGGGCTTTCCGCCCGGCGCACCGCCAGCACCGCTCCGCCGAGCGCCAGCAGCAGGTAGATCTGGATGGCGTAGTAGGTGAAGTAGGCCCTGACCAGGTCACCGAGGCGCATCTTGTCGAGACGAAAGCGCTTGGCGCTCCAGGGGCCCCACACGAGCGGCATGATCGCTCTCCCGAGATGACACCCGCATATCCGTGTCGCTACGATCCTAGCTAATCCGCCGGCGCCCGGAGAGCAAGGCGCGCGCCACGCCGATTCCGGCCGGGAGCGCTCAATCGGCGGTGGCGGCGGCCGGCGGCCGCTCCCGCCGTTCTTCGTCGGGCGAGCTCCATTCGCGAATGAGTGCCATCGCCAGGGCCAGCAGGGTGGGGCCGAGGAAAATGCCGAGGAAGCCGAAGGCCGCTGCCCCGCCGATGATCCCCATGAAGGCGATCAGGAAGGGCAGCTTGCTGCCGCGGCTGATCAGATAGGGGCGAACGAAATTGTCGGCACCGCTGATCGCCAACATGCCCCAGAGCGCCATGAAGACTCCCCAGCCGAGGCCGGCCACATAGTAGAGCCAGATCGCGGTGGGAATCCACACGAGGGGAGCGCCCACCGGAAACAGGGACAGGATGAAGGTGACGAAACCGAGCAGGAAGGCCGCGGGCACCCCGGCGATCAGGAATCCGACCACGGCCAGCCCACCCTGGACGATGGCGGTGCCCACCGTCCCGTAGACGATGCCGCGCACCGTGTTCTCGCCCACAGCGAAGAACTGCAGGGCACTGGCGCCGGCGATGCGCTCGCCGGCGGCCCGCAGGTAGCGGCCGATGGTCGCACCGTCACGGTAGAAGAAATAGGCGGCGAGCACGCTCATGCTGACCTGCAGAATGGCGGTGCCGGCGGTCAGCCCGCTGGCCAGCAGGAGATCCCGCAGGGGCGACAGGAAGGGGCGCACGATCTCGGTGAGCCGGCTCGGATCCTCGACCAGGGCCTGCCAGGATCCGGCGAGGCTGGCGCCGATGAAGGGGATCTTCGGCAGCCAGGCCGGCGGTGCCGGCGGCCCGTTGGCGAAGGCCAGACTGAGCGCCGCCCACAGGGTGCGGGCGTTCTCGGCCAGCCGGGTACCGACCAGCAGCAGCGGCAGCACGAAGGCCGCGGCCAGCAGTAGGGTCATCAGCCCGGCGGCCAGCGACCGGCGCCCGCCCAGCCATCCGGTCAGTCGTGCGTAGAACGGCCAGGTGGAGACGGTCAGCACCATCGCCCAGAGCAGCGGCGAAAAGAACGGACGCAGAACCACCACCGAGCCGATCAGCAGCAGCAGGACCACCGCGAACCCGGCTATCTGATCGAGCCGTCCCCCGAGTGAGGGACGCGTGGACCGCTTCATCGCATGCTCCGCAGAAACCGGACCGGATCGCGCGCCGGCCAGCCGTACCGGCGGGTTCCGGGCCGTGCGCCACCTTGTCAGCGCCGCAGCGGCGATGCAAGTTCGCGCCGCCTTACTGCAGGGGGAAAGCCATGGGTCTGCCGGCACCGCTCGAAGGACGTCTGCGACTGCCGCTGGTTTGTGCGCCGATGTTCCTGGTCTCGGGGCCGGAACTGGTGATCGCCGCCTGCCGCAACGGCATCCTCGGCACCTTTCCGGCTCTCAATCGCCGCAGCAGCGAGGATTTCGCGGCCTGGCTGGAGGAGATCGAGGAGGCGCTCGCCGGGGACACGCGGGCCGCCCCCTTCGGCGTCAATCTCATCGTCCATCGCAGCAACCGGCGGCTGGAGGCCGATCTCCGACTGTGCATCGAGCATCGGGTGCCGCTGGTGATCACCTCGCTCGGAGCGGTGCCCGACCTGGTCCGCGAGATCCACGCCTATGGCGGCCTCGTCTTTCACGACATCATCAACCGCCGCCATGCGGAAAAGGCGGCCGAGGCCGGAGTCGACGGGCTGGTGCTGGTCTGCGCCGGCGCCGGCGGCCACGCCGGCACCCTCAACCCCTTCGCCTTCATGGCCGAGGTCCGCCGCCTGTTTTCGGGAACCATCGTCCTCGCCGGAGCCCTGTCCACCGGCAGCGACATCCTGGCGGCGCGGGCGATGGGGGCCGATCTCGCCTACATGGGCACACGCTTCGTCGCTACCCGCGAGAGCCGGGCGGCGGAGCCCTACAAGCGTATGCTGTGCAGTGCCGGCGCCGGCGACATCCTCTACACCAGCGCCGTCTCCGGCATCGCCGGCAGCTTTCTGCGCCAGAGCCTGGAGGCCGCCGGCATCGACCCCGAAGCGACCTCCCGCGGCGATCTCGCGGCCGAACTCGAACGCGGCGAACTCAAGGCCTGGCGGGACATCTGGTCGGCCGGGCAGGGGGTGGCGGCGATCGCGGACATTCCCCCCGTGGCGGAGCTGGTGGCCCGCCTCGAGCGGGAGTACCGCGACGCCCGAACGCGGCTCTGCGGTCCCGCGTGAGCCCCGCTCACATCACCACATTGGCGAACTTGATATCCAGATAATCCTGGATGCCCTGCCGGCCGTTCTCCCGTCCGAAACCCGAATGCTTGACCCCGCCGAAGGGCATTTCCGCCGTCGCCGCCGCATAGGTGTTGACGCCCACGATGCCCACCTCGAGGGCGTCGATGGTGCGCTGGGCGGTGTTCATCGATCTGGTGAAGGTGTAGGCGGCGAGGCCGTAGGGGAGGGCGTTGGCGCGGGCGATCACCTCGTCGAAATCCTCGAAGGAGGTCATCAGGGCGATCGGTCCGAAGGGCTCCTCGCGCATCGCCCGGGCCTCGTCCGGTACATCGTCGATCACCGTGGGCTCGAAGAAGAACCCGCGATTGAGGTCGGCCGGACGGCGCCCGCCCAGGAGCAGCCGACCGCCGTCGGCGACGGTGTCCCGGACCATCTTCTCGACGAATTCGAGGCGGCGGCGGTTGATCAGCGGCCCGACATCGGTCTCGGGATCGAGGCCATGGCCGAGCCTGAGCCTGCGCGTCGCCTCGACGAAATGCTCGACGAAGGCGTCCTTGATGCGGCGGTGGACGAAGAAGCGGGTGGGCGAGACGCAGACCTGGCCCGCATTGCGGCACTTGCCGACCACCGAGGTGGCCGCCACCGCCGCCACATCGACATCCTCGTGGACGATCACGGGAGCATGGCCGCCGAGCTCCATCGACAGGCGCTTCACCGTGTCGGCGGAGCGGCGGATCAGATGCTGACCGACCGGGATCGAGCCGGTGAAGGAGAGCTTGCGCACCAGGTCCGAATCCATCACCGTTTCCGAGATCTCCTGGGGCAGGCCGGTCAGCAGGTTGAGCACCCCCGCCGGCACCCCGGCCTCGATGAAGCAACGCACCAGTTCGGTGACCGCGCCGGTGCCCTCTTCGGCCGGCCGCGCCACCACCGTGCAGCCGGCGGCCAGGGCCGGCGAGATCTTGCGCGCCTGCAGCACCACCGGAAAGTTCCAGGCGGTGAAGGCGGCGACCACGCCGACCGGCTGGTAGCTGACGAAGAAGCGCTGGCCCGGCGTCCGTCCCGCCAGGCTCTCACCGTAGAGGCGGCGGGCCTCGTCGGCGTACCAGTCGATGCATTCGACGGTGGCCTGGATCTCCGCCCGCGCCTGGGCGATCGGCTTGCCGACCTCCAGCGTCAGCCGGCGGGCGACATCCTCGGCCCGCTCGGCGAGCAGGGCGGCGGCCCGCCGGAGAATGGCCGAGCGTTCCCAGGGCGGCACCCGACTCCAGTCGGGAAAGGCGGCAGCGGCCGCATCGATCGCCGCCAACGTGTCCTCACGGCCGGCCTGGGCGATGCTGGTGACCGGCTCCTCGGTGGCCGGATCGACCACCTCCATCCGGCGGCCGTCGGCCGCCGGTCGCCATTCACCGCCGATGTAGAGATCGCAGACCAAGGTATTGTCCATGCTCGTCCTCCCCCGTCACGGACGGCCCCGAGGAGCCTGTGCCCCCGGGATAGCGCGCCGGCGGCGGCGAACCAAGGGTCTGCGAAAGGAGGATGTCGAAACGAGAAACCGCCGCCCCGGGGGGAGGCGCGGCGGTTTCCGGCGCTTTCACGCAGGCCCGACCTGGTCCGTCCGGGGGAGGGAGACCAAGGGGCACGCCGTTTCTACCCGAGGCGATACGGCTCGACTGTGACCTGCATCACCTTCGGGGCGAACTGCTGCCGCACCCCCCTCCTCTTGCCGCGCCGCTGCGGACGACTATCTTGACGCCACGATTTTGCCGGAGAGCGGCCCGCGAGGATCAGGGACGAGCCGCGGCCGGCGCCCGGAGACTGCGGTCTCCCCCGATCTCTCACGCCTTGGCAGCTTGTGCGGAGGAAGGGCCGTGCAGGAAATGGTATCGCTCGACGGGTTGTCCAAGCGCTTCGGACCGCTGGTCGCCGTCGATCGCGTGAGTTTCGCCGTGGGCCGCGGCGAGGTGGTGGGTTTTCTCGGCCCCAACGGCGCCGGAAAGACGACCACCATGCGAATGCTCACCGGCTTCGTCGCTCCCAGCGCCGGGAGCGCCAGAGTGATGGGCTTCGATGTCGTCACCGAGCCCATCGAGGCCAAGCGGCGGATCGGCTATCTGCCGGAAGGGGCGCCGCTCTACGGGGACATGGCGGTACGCGCGTTTCTGAACTTCATCGCCGAAATGCGGGGGCTGCGGGGTTCCGAAAAGGCGAGGCGGATCGCCGATGCCGTGGCGAGAACCGGACTCGGCAAGGTTCTCCACCAGCCCATCGAAACCCTCTCCAAGGGCTACAAGCGCCGGGTCGGGCTGGCTCAGGCGATCCTCCACGATCCGCCGGTATTGGTGCTCGACGAGCCCACCGACGGGCTCGATCCCAATCAGAAATTCGAGGTCCGCAAACTCATCGCCGAGATGGCGCCGGACAAGGCGATCATCATCTCCACCCACATTCTCGAGGAGGTCGATGCGGTCTGCAGCCGGGCCATCATCATCGCCCGCGGTCGGGTGATCGCCGACGAAACACCCGAGTCGCTGCGGCGCCGTTCGCCCTGGCACAACGCCCTGCGGCTGACGGTGGCGCGGGATGGCGCCGCGGGCTTCGAGAGCCTGCTGGCGGCCATGGACCGGGTCCGCGAGGTGCGACGCACCGGCGAGGTCGACGGCGTCGTCGAGTTCCTGGTGGCGCCCGCCAACGGCACGGACATCGCTCCGGAGATCCTGGCCCTGGCCCGCGAACGGGGCCTCCCGATCCAC
>JALSRW010000422.1 GCA_026984595.1 Alphaproteobacteria bacterium | reverse complement strand
CAGGCGGCTGCCGCGGCTCGCGGCCAGAGCGTCGAGACAGGGGGTGGAAAGGGACTGGTGGAAAAACAGGCGAGCATCGGCCTCCAGCAGCGCCCTGCCGGCGGCATCGACCCGGCGCTCCACATAGGCCGTCCGGCGCGGTGTGAGGTTGACGTCGCCCTCGCCGCGCGGCACTGCATCTTCCTCCGGTTTCATGGTCTCGCCCCTTTTTCGTCTTGCCGGCTCCGTTGCCGTTAACCACTTTACAACCAAGCGGCTTTACCTTCATATCCACGGGGACGGGTCGCACGACGCGTCTCGTCGGAACGGAGACCGACCGATCAGCGAGAGGATCAACCGCAACCGGGCCTTTTCCTTCGGCCCCGAGAGGCTGCCCAGCCGGGGCGCGGCCATGGCGGATCGTTGTCTCCTCGCCGCCGAGGATCTCCTGCTCCTCCGACTTACGAGCCCCTGAGCCCGCCAGTCTTCGTGGTGCGCTCAGGGGGATCTCGAAACGTCGCGTCGTCAGTTCCATTGCGAGGAAGCAGGAAATGAGCCGTCCCAGTTCGGATCGAGAACGCATCATCGTCTTCGACACCACCCTGCGCGATGGCGAGCAGTCGCCCGGCGCCTCGATGACCATCGACGAGAAGCTGCGGGTCGCCGAAGTGCTGGAACGGATGGGGGTGGACGTCATCGAGGCCGGTTTCCCGATCGCCTCGGAGGGCGATTTCAAGGCCGTCCGGGAGATCGCGAAACGGATCAGGAACAGCGTGGTCTGCGGTCTCGCCCGCGCCTCGGCCGCCGACATCGATCGCGCCGGGGAGGCGCTCGAGCCGGCCGAGCGCAGGCGCATCCACACCTTCATCGCCACCAGCCCGCTGCACATGCGGGTGAAACTGCAGATGGAGCCCGAACAGGTGCTCGAGCGGGTGCGGGACAGTGTCACCCGCGCCCGGCAGTGGACCGATGACGTGGAGTGGAGCGCCGAAGATGCTTCGCGCAGCGAGCGCGACTTCCTGTGCCGCTGCATCGAGATCGCCATCGAGGCCGGGGCCACCACCGTCAACATCCCGGACACGGTGGGCTACGCCTACCCCGAGGAGTTCGCCGATCTCATCCGCTACATCCGCGATCATGTCCCGAACATCGACCGGGCGGTGATCTCGGTCCATTGTCACAACGATCTCGGCCTCGGCGTCGCCAATTCGCTGCGGGCCATCGAGGCGGGAGCACGGCAGGTCGAATGCACCATCAACGGCATCGGCGAGCGGGCCGGCAACGCGGCGCTCGAAGAGATCGTGATGGCGATCCGCACCCGCAGCGATCTCCTGCCCTACGAGACCGGCATCGAGACCCGGGAGATCATGAGCGCTTCCCGGCTGGTCAGCGCCATCACCGGCTTTCAGGTGCAGCCCAACAAGGCCATCGTCGGCGCCAATGCCTTCGCCCACGAGAGCGGCATCCATCAGGACGGCATGCTCAAGGACGCCCAGACCTACGAGATCATGCGCCCCGAGGATGTCGGTCTGGTCAAGTCGAACCTGGTGCTGGGCAAGCATTCCGGGCGCCACGCCTTCAGGAAGAAGCTGGAGGAGCTGGGCTACAAGCTCGGTGACAATGCGCTCAACGAGGCCTTCGTCCGCTTCAAGGAGCTCGCCGACAAGAAGAAGGAAGTGTTCGACGAGGACATCGTGGCGCTGGTCGACGACGAGATCCAGGCCGCCGATCAGCGGGTCCGGCTGGCCGAGCTGCGGGTCGAATGCGGCACCGGCATCCGCCCGCGGGCACGGATGGTGCTGGAGGTCGACGGCGAACGGCGCGAGGCCGAGGCCACCGGTGACGGTCCGGTCGATGCCACCTTCCGCGCCATTCGCGCGATCGTGCCGCACGAGGCCGAGCTGCCGCTTTTCCAGATCCATGCGGTGACCGAGGGGACCGATGCGCAGGCGGTGGTCTCGGTGCGGCTCGAGGAGAACGGGCGCACGGTGCACGGCCAGTCGGCCGATACCGATACCCTGGTGGCCTCG
The DNA here is from genome assembly GCA_026984595.1 of Alphaproteobacteria bacterium. Lineage (GTDB taxonomy): Bacteria > Pseudomonadota > Alphaproteobacteria > Geminicoccales > Geminicoccaceae > JALSRW01. Next base: position 7,803 of record JALSRW010000422.1, on the reverse strand, counting down.
GCGCGGGCGTATCTCGCGGCGTTAAACAAATTGTTAACCAAGCGTGGTAAAACGGCTCCGGCGGCGCTCACGGCCTGAGAACCGACTTCCCCTGTTGCGGCTTGGAGCATCGATGCGCGCTGTGGTAGAAAAGCGCTCGTGGGAACGGAGGGGTGCGGCCCCTCCTTCCTTTTACCCGGAACCCCGCTCGAGGGCGTGCTGATCATGCTGTCGCGTCTGTTCGGACTGTTCTCCGCCGACCTCGCCATCGATCTGGGCACGGCCAACACGCTCATCTACGTGAAGAGCCGCGGCATCGTCCTCGACGAGCCCTCGGTGGTGGCCATCGCCAACAGCCGCGGACGCAAGCATGTGCTGGCGGTCGGCAACGAGGCCAAGCAGATGGTCGGCCGCACGCCGGGCAACATCGAGGCGATCCGGCCGTTGCGGGACGGCGTCATCGCCGATTTCGACGTCGCCGAGGAGATGATCAAGCATTTCATCCGGCGGGTCCACGCGCGACGCGGCTTCGCCAGCCCGCGGGTGATCATCTGCGTGCCCTCGGGCTCCACCGCGGTGGAGCGCCGCGCCATCCAGGAAAGCGCCGAGGCGGCGGGTGCGCGCCGTGTCTTTCTCATCGAGGAGCCGATGGCGGCGGCGATCGGCGCCGGCCTGCCGGTGACCGAGCCGAGCGGCTCGATGGTGGTGGATATCGGCGGCGGCACCACCGAGGTCGCCGTGCTGTCCCTCGGCGGCATCGTCTATGCGCGCTCCATCCGGGTCGGCGGCAACAAGATGGACGAGGCGATCATCAACTACATCCGCCGCAACCACAATCTGCTCATCGGCGAGGCCACCGCCGAGCATATCAAGAAGGCCATCGGCAGCGCCTGTCTGCCCGAGGACGGCACCGGCGCGGTACTGGAGATCAAGGGGCGCGATCTGATGAACGGGGTGCCCAAGGAGATCGCCATCAGCCAGCGGCAGATCGCCGAGGCGCTGGCCGAGCCGGTCAACGCCATCGTCGAGGCCGTCAAGGTGGCGCTCGAGCATACCGCACCCGAGCTCTCGGCGGACATCGTCGACAAGGGCATCGTCCTCACCGGCGGGGGTGCATTGCTGCAGAATCTGGATTATGTGCTGCGTCATGCCACCGGCCTGCCGGTGAGCCTGGCGGACGAACCGTTGACCTGCGTGGCGCTGGGTACCGGTCGCTGTCTCGAGGAGATGCGGGCGCTGCGTCATGTTCTGCAGGCGGCCTACTGAGCGCAGCCGCCATGCGCCGGCAACGGGAGTGGCGCTTGCACGAGGGGTGAGCATGCATGTCCGTTTTCCTCGCCCGTGATACCGCTTTGCGGATCGTGCATGCGAGGAGCCATGCGGTTCGCCTGTTCGGCATCATCCGTGCCGTTTTCGAGCGCTTCGCCCTCACCCTCCTGCTGGTGCTTTCCGCCGGCCTGCTGGTCCTCTCCAAGGCCGATCTCAAGCTCGCCCGGAGCATCGAGGAGCTGGTCGCCGACGGGCTGACGCCGGTGATGGGGGCGATCCGCGAGCCGGTGGTGGCCGCGCAGCGGGCGGCGGCCCGTTTCGGTCAGTTTCTCGCCGTCTACGAGGAGAATGCACGGCTGCGCGAGGAGAACCGCCGGCTGCTCGAATGGCGGGCGCGGGCGATCCGCCTCGAGGTCCAGAACCGTGGGCTGCGCCGCATGCTGGCCATGCCCGAGTTCCGGGCGGCACCGCGTCTGACGGCGGCCCGTATCATCGCCGATTCCGGCGGCCCCTTCGTTCATACGCGACTGATCGATGCCGGCAGCCGGCGCGGGGTGCGCGAGGGCATGGCGGTGGTCGATGCGCGCGGCATGGTCGGCCGGGTGGTCCAAGTGGGCGAGGACAGCGCGCGGGTGCTGCTGCTGACCGATTTCAATTCGCGCATTCCGGTGGTTGTCGCCGGTTCCGGGGACCAGGCCCTGCTGATCGGCGACAACAGCCCCTATCCCAAGCTGCGCTTCCTGCCGCTCAGCCCCGGTTTCCGGATCGGTGACCGGGTGCTCACCTCGGGCGCCGACGGCCTGCTGCCGCCGGGGCTCCCCATCGGCGAAATCAGCGCCACCGGCGAACATGCGATCGTCGTCACCCCCTATGTCGATTGGCGGCGGCTCGACGAGGTTTCGGTGCTCGACTATCGCCCGGTGCCTCTGCCGCCGGCCGAAGGGCCGACCGCCGGGCAGACGGTCGAGCATGCCGAAGGGGGTGACACCGCCGATCCCGTGGCGGTGGTCGACTGATGGTCGGGAGCGGCCCGCGATCCCTCGGTCGGCTGCTGCGTCGCGCGCTGCCGGCGGTGACCGGGGTAGCGGCGGTGGTCCTCGATGCCGCGCCGCTTCCGGACGCGGCTCCGGATGCGGTGGCTCCGTTCCTGCTGGTGATCGTGGTCTTCTACTGGACCCTGCACGCCCCGGAACTGATGACGCCGCTGGTGACCTTCCTGCTGGGGCTGCTGTTCGATGCGCTGACCGGCGGGCCGCTCGGTCTGACGGCACTGGCTCTGCTGCTGGCCCGCGGCCTGCTGTCCTCGCGCCAGCGGGCTCTGATGGCCCAGCCCGCCGCCGTGCTCTGGGCTTCCTTCGCGATCGCCGCGGCGGCGGTGGAGACGATGCGCTGGCTGCTGGCGACCCTCTACTGGCTGCATCCGTTCCGGCTCGAACCGCTGGCCGCCGAGTTCGCCCTGACCGTGCTGTCCTATCCCCTGCTGGCCTGGCTGCTGGGCCGGGTACGGGGCATGGTGCCGAGAATCCGCCATGTATCAGGAGACTGACCGCCACCGTCTGTTCACCCGCCGGGCGCTGGTGCTGGGCGCCGGCCAGCTCGGCATGTTCGGCCTGCTGGTCGGTCGGCTTTGGCAGCTTCAGGTCGGCGAGGGCGAGAAATACGCTCTGCTGGCCGAGGACAACCGGGTCAACACCAAGCTGATCGTGCCCGCGCGCGGGCGCATTCTCGATCGCCGCGGCCGCCCCCTGGCGCGGAACGTTCCGGCCTACCGGGTGCGGGTGGTGCGTGAGCGCACGCCCGATCTCGGGAGGACGCTGCGGGCGCTGGCCGATCTGGTGCCGATCAGCCCGCGGCGCCTCGAGGAAGTGGAGGAGCAGGCGCACAATCTCCGGCCTTTCGTACCGGTGCCGATCCGCGACGATCTTTCCTGGGAAGAGGTGGCGCGGATCGCCGTGCACGCTCCGGAGCTGCCGGGTATCCTGCTCGATCAAGCGCTGCTGCGCGACTATCCGTACGGCCCGGTGCTCGCCCATGTGCTGGGCTATGTGGGGCCGGTCAACGACCGCGAACTGCAGGCCGACCGCGACCCCCTGTTGAGCCTGCCCGAATTCCGCATCGGCAAGAAGGGCATCGAGAAGAGTTACGACAAGCGGCTGCGTGGACGTGCCGGCCTTTCCAAGGTCGAGGTCAACGCGCTGGGTCGCGAGATCCGCGAGCTCGACCGCGACGAGGGCGATCCCGGCGAGGATCTCCAGATCAGCCTCGATCTCGATCTGCAGCGCTTCTGCTTCGATCGCCTGGCGCAGGAGAAGGCGGCGGCGGCGGCGGTGCTCGACGTGCAGACCGGCGCGGTGCTGGCCTCGGTGTCGATCCCGAGCTTCGATCCCCGGCCCTTCGCCAACGGGCTGAGCAGCGCCGCCTGGAAGGAACTGAGCCACGACCCGCTGTTTCCGCTGGTCAACAAATGCATCCGCGGCCAATACCCGCCCGGATCGACCTTCAAGATGATGACCGCCCTGGCCGCACTCGAGAAGGGCGTGATCGACCCCGGCCACGAGGTCTTCTGTTCGGGGGTGTTCACCCTCGGCAACGCCCGTTTCCATTGCTGGAAGGCCGGCGGCCACGGCCGCCTCGCGCTGGTGCAGGGGATCGCCCAGTCCTGCGACATCTACTTCTACGATGTCGCCCTGCGGGTGGGGGTCGATGCCATCGCCGCCATGGCCCGGCGCTTCGGCCTCGGCGACCGGCTCGGTGTCGATCTGCCGGGGGAGCGACCGGGGCTGATCCCGACCCGGGCCTGGAAGCGGGAGCGCCTCGGCCAGCCCTGGCAGAAGGGCGAAACGGTGGTCACCGGCATCGGCCAGGGTTTCGTGCTGGCCACGCCCCTGCAGCTCGCGGTGATGACGGCGCGGTTGTGCAACGGCCTGAAGATGGTGCGCCCCTGGTACGTGCGGCCCGTGGGCGCCGATGGGCAGCCCGAGGAATGGCCCCGGATCGAGCTACCCCGCGACGGGCTGCGGGCGGTGCTGCGCGGCATGTACGAGGTGGTCAACGGCGCGCGGGGCACGGCGCGACGGGCGAAACTGCCGCTCGAAGGCATCGCCCTCGCCGGCAAGACCGGAACCTCGCAGGTCAAGCGCATCACCCGCGCCGAACGGGCGAGCGGCGCCCACAAGCGCAAGGACAGGCCCTGGGAGGAGCGCGATCATGCGCTGTTCGTCTGCTTCGCGCCCTTCGATGCGCCCCGCTACGCGGTCGCGGTGGTGGTCGAACACGGGGGCAGCGGCTCGCGCGCGGCGGCGCCGGTGGCCCGCGACATCATGACCCGCACCCTGGAGATCAATCCTGCGGGCGCCGCTCTGCTGGCCGCCCGCGACCTGCCGCCGAAGGGCTGAGGCCATGCTGCGCAGCCGCCTGCGAGCACCGGAGCTGAGCCTCGAGGAGAAGGTGCGGGCGCTCCATTGGCCGTTCATCCTGCTGGTGCCGATGCTGGCGATGATCGGCTACGCGGTGCTCTACTCGGCCGCCGGCGGCTCGCACGAGCCCTGGGCGTGGCGTCACGCGGTGCGCTTCACCGCCGGCTTTTTCGTGATGCTGACCATCGCCCTGGTCGATATCCGCTTCTGGTTCCGCTGGGCCTATGTGATCTTCGCCGTCACCCTGGTGCTGCTGGTGGCGGTGGACATCGCCGGCAGTCTCAGCAAGGGGGCCCAGCGCTGGCTCAATCTGGGCTTCTTTCAGCTACAGCCCTCGGAGCTGGCCAAGGTCACCCTGGTGATGGCGCTGGCCCGCTTTCTGCACGCCGCCCGCCTCGAGGATATCGCCCGCCCGCTCTATCTGTTGATCCCGCTGTCGATGATCGGCCTGCCGGCCGGGCTGGTCCTGCTGCAGCCCGACCTGGGCACCGCGGTCATGCTGATCACGGTGGGCGGCGGCATGCTTTTCCTGGGCGGCGTACGCTGGTGGAAATTCACCCTCGCCGGGGGTCTGGTGGCCGCCGCCCTGCCCGTTCTCTGGGCCAATCTGCACGATTACCAGCGCCAGCGGGTGCTCACCTTCCTCGATCCGGAACGCGATCCCCTGGGTGCCGGCTATCACATCATCCAGTCCAAGATCGCCCTCGGCTCGGGCGGGCTGTTCGGGCGCGGCTTTCTCCGCGGCACCCAATCCCAGCTCGATTTCCTGCCGGAAAAGCAGACCGATTTCGCCTTCACCCTGCTCGCCGAGGAAAGCGGTTTCATCGGCGCCTCCCTGGTGCTGACCCTCTATTTCGTGGTGGTGTTCCTGGCCTTCCTCGTCGGCCTGCGGGCCCAGAGCCACTTCGGCCGGCTGCTGGCACTCGGCGTCGGTCTCAATTTCAGCCTCTACGTGGTCATCAACGTGGCCATGATCACCGGCCTCATTCCGGTGGTCGGCGTGCCGCTGCCGCTGGTCTCCTACGGCGGCACGGCGATGATGACCACTCTGGTCGGCTTCGGCCTGCTGCTGTCGGTGGACGTGCACCGGCAGGTGCGCATCCCGCGCTATCCCTCGGAGCTCTGAAGCGGATCAGACGGCGTCGAGATACCAGGCGTAATCGAGCTCCACCACTTCGCCTTCGAAGCGCTCGCGCTCGGCCTCCCGGCACAGCGCATAGAGCTCGCAGAAGCGCCTTCCGAGATACTCGGGCAGATGGCGGGCCACACGCAGCTCGCCGAGGGCCTGGTACCAGTTGCGAGGGAGACTCGGCGGCACCTTCTCGTAGGCGTTGCCGGTCACCGGAGCGCCGGGATCGCCGCCGTTGCGCAGGCCGTGCAGAGCACCGGCCAGCACTGCCGCCAGCACCAGATAGGGGTTGGCATCGGCGCCCGCCACCCGGTGTTCGATGCGCCGGGCATGCGCCGGGCCGGCGGGTATGCGCAGCGCCACGGTGCGGTTGTTGTGCCCCCAGGTGGGGGCCAGGGGAGCGTAGGAAAGCGGCCGCAGGCGGCGGTAGGAGTTGGCATTGGGGGCGAAGATGGCCATCGATTCCGCCATCAGCGCCTGCATGCCGGCGAGGCAGCGGCGCAGTGCCTGCTCGCCCTCCTCGCATTCGCCGAAGAGATTGCGTCCCTCGCGATCGCGCAGGCTCAGATGGACATGCAGGCCGCTGCCGGCGAGATCCGAGAAGGGCTTGGCCATGAAACAGGCGCGCCGGCCGGCGGCGCGGGCCGCCGCCTTGACGCAGCGCTCGAACATCCAGCCGGCGTCGGCGGTCCGCAGCATGTCCGTCTGATGGGTCAGATTGACCTCGAACTGGCCGGGTGCGAACTCGGCGATCGCCGCCTTGGTGGCGATGCCCTGGGCCTCGCAGTACTGGTCGAGGAGATCGAAGAAGGCGGCCTGCGCATCGAGCCGCTCGAATCTGTAGACATCGATGTTGGCGGCGGTATCGGCATGCCCGCCGTCACCCCGCATTGCCGATACCGGACGCGGCCGGCCGGCTCCGTCGGCCGAGCCCTCGAGCAGGTAGAACTCGAACTCGAGGGCGGCCACCGGGGTCAGGCCGAGCGCTTCGAACCCTTCCGCCACCCGCCGCAGCACCGCGCGCGGATCGGCGAAGAAGGGGGTGCCGTCGGCCTCGGTCAGACCGCCGATGACCTGGGCATGGGCGGGCCGCCAGGGTACCGGTACCAGCGTACCGAGATCGATCGCCACCGGGCGATCGGCATCCCCTTCTTCCCATACCAGGGGCGAGGCATCGACGTTGCCGCCGGTGGTGTCGAGGCTGTAGATGGTGCTGGAGAAGAGGATCTCGCCATCGGCCGCCTGCTCCAGCGTCTCCAGTGACAGGCGCTTGCCGCGCGGTACCCCGACGAGATCGGGAAGCAGCAGGTCCACCTGCTGCACCAGCGGATGCTCCCGGCGGAAACGGGTGACGGAGGAAACCATGACCGGCAATGCGGCGGGCGCCGGCGACGGGCGCCTTCCGCTCAGCTCACATCGGCCAGGCTCTCCTCGATCCACTGCACCAGCTTGGATTTGGGAAGCGCCCCCACCTTGGTCGCCTTGAGCTCGCCGCCGGCGAACAGCATCAGGGTGGGAATGCCGCGGACTCCGTATTTCGTGGGAGTCAGCGGGTTCTCGTCGATGTTCACCTTGGCCACCCGGATGCGATCACCCATCTCGGCGGCGATCTCCTCGAGCGCCGGAGCGATCATCTTGCACGGCCCGCACCACTCGGCCCAGAAGTCGACCAGTACCGGCTTGTCGGACTTGAGGACGTCCTTCTCGAAGGAGGTGTCGCTCGTGTGGATGATGTCGCTCATGCATCCCTTCCATCTCGGTCCGCGTTGGGAGCTCGACCGGTTCGGCCGGCGCCGGACGATAGGCGCCCGCCGGCAGCGCCGTCAAGCACCGCACACACAGCCGCGGCACGGCGTCTCACAGCGTCTCCGGGGGCAGGAAATCGACCCGCGGCCCGGCCGTCCAGACGATCGCCGCCCGCAGCTCGCGGCCCGGATAGAGTTCCGAGAGGATGCGCGAATAGGCGCGCATCTGGCGGAGATAGACCCCCGGGATGCAGCCTGCCGGCGG